>NZ_RQHT01000014.1:1560000-1850000 GCF_004770905.1 Leptospira bandrabouensis
TGTTGCAATAAATCTTCTTGCAAAGATAACAGGCGAGGAACTAAACGTGCGTTATGTTTCTAAAAATTCTGCTCCCAGAGAAGTATATTCATCAAAACTTCGACGGGGAGGCAAATCTGGGTCTGCAGTGAAATTGTTATTCTCTGGTTCTGGAAATTTTGTAGATTCCAGACCGATGGAGTATGATGCTTTGGTGGTTGATGAGGCGCACAGACTTAATCTAATGAGCGGGTTATATAGAAATTTGGGAGAGAACCAAATAAAAGAAATCATTCATTCAGCGAAAACCTCAATATTTTTCTTAGATGAAGACCAAAGAGTAACTTTATTCGATTATGGGTCTAAAGAAGAAATTGAAAAAAGTGCCAAACTCTATAACGCTAATATATACTATGGAAAATTAGAATCTCAATTTCGATGTAGTGGTTCGAATGGATATCTGGCATGGATAGATGATGTGCTGGAAATCCGGAAAACTGCGAACCATGACCTTTCTGATTCTTCTTATGATTTTCGAGTCTATAACGATCCCAACGAGCTTTCCCAAATTTTGTATGAAAAAAACAAAGAGCGAAATTCTGCACGTTTGGTGGCGGGATATTGTTGGGATTGGAAAAGTAAAAAAGAACTGAATGCGATGGACATCGAGATTCCGGAATTTCAATTTGCAAAGCAATGGAATTTAGCTTCTGATGGAAGTCTATGGATGATCCAACCTGAATCTTTTGAACAAATAGGATGCATTCACACGTGCCAAGGATTGGAACTTGACTACATTGGGGTAATCATCGGGAAAGATTTAACTTACCGTAATGGGCAAATTCAAACTGATTATAATGCGAGATCGAAAATGGATCAATCGATCAAAGGATCAAAAAAGCTTATGTCAGAGAATCCTGATGAAGGAAAAATAATTCTAGATCGAATCATCAAAAATACTTATAGAACTTTAATGACTCGAGGGATGAAAGGTTGTTATGTGTATTGCATAGATTCTGGTTTGAGTAGTTATTTGAAATATAGAGTCGGTAACATTTAAAAAGATCAATGGGCATATTACAATATGAACGATTACGATAGTGTATATATATTCGCATTGTTGGTTTAATTACATGTCGTATATAAATGTTTGGAGCATAAGATCAAGTGATTGCTGAACTTACGAGTGCCCAGCCGAGCAGGGATTGAGAAGGTATTTTGCCGGGTCCCCCCACTAGTCCAAACCAACCTTCCCATCAGCCCAGTAGACACGAACTTTAAGTTTGTTAGTGGGGATCCCTGAATTTTTCAAATAGTTTCTAACTTGTTGGATGGAACTTGCCCTGCCGGTTAAAAAAACTTTAGCATCAGGTGTCTGTGAAATGCGATCCACAATCTCTTGCGAAAGTTTTGGTAGATGTGATCCATCAGGGGATCTTTCGATCATTCTCTGTCCCGTAACTCCCAATGGATCGAGTGCTTTTTTTGCCGCATCTGCCGAAGTCAATTCGAAGAATATGTGAGATTCCTTTTCCACTTTGTCTTGTAGAACCTTCGCGATACCAAAAGAAGTCTCATCGCCGAAAAGGATGGCGTCTCCTTCAAGATTCGAAAAATCCAAAGAATCACGAGGGCCGAAGACTTCACAAGGGTCACCTACTTTTAAGTCATTGATCCATTTGGAAGCTGGACCATTATGATGTTGATAACAAATAAAGGAAAGTTTGCCTTCTACTTTATCAACATGAATGGGAGTGAAAGTGCGGTAGGTTAGATTGCCCACATCGACTTGCACTTTACCTCCGGGTATCCATTTTGATTCTTTTAATTTTCTTCCGGTCAATTCGATGAGAACGAAATCTTTCGTTAGTCGTTCTATTTTTGAAATTTTGGTCTGAGTTAAAAAGACACTGAAGACCGATTTTATGATACCTTTAAAAAAGGAATTTGGTTCGGACATAAAAATTCTCCCGATTGAATTTGGCCTTGTTTGCTTTTCAGCGATCAGTATTGCATAGGCCATTTGACAGACTGGCTATATATCTGCAAAATTTTCATCAAAAACATAATGATTCGCAGCGATCACCAGGCCAACACTATTTTTGCTCAAACTAATGTTGAACTTAAAGCACTAAATTCAGCCAAGTAATACAATTCGCATATTCCTTGTTATATTGCAGTTTGATTAAAGTCGATACTTCTTTTTTAGTAAAGACTTTTAAATACCGGTTTTTCTCTCAATCAGCCATTCGTATAATGCTTGTTCTATTTCTCTTTTTTGGAACGGTTTCGGCAAAAACGAAGACATTCCTGCGCGAATGCACTTGTCTTGATCATCCTGGAAGGCGTCCGCTGTAACTGCAATGATGATTGGTTTGGGAAAAATCCGTTCGTCTTTCAAAATCTCTTCCGATGCCCCGATGCCATCCAGATTGGGCATATTGATGTCCATAAAAATCAGATGGAATTCGTTTGTTTGGGCCTTTGTTACCGCTTCCCAACCGTCTTTCGCCACATCATGGCGGACTTTTAATTTTTTCAAAAAACTGGAAAGTAGAAACAGGTTGGTAGGATCATCTTCCGCAATCAGCACATTTGTGTTAGATGGTAGTCTAGAGAGATCCACCGAATCTTCGGATCTTATGACTCGGGACATTTGGTTGGGAAGAAGTTTGAGTTCAATTTCAAAACAGGAACCATTGGGAAAATTCCTTTTAACTTTTAATTCTCCTCCCATCACATCCATTAGTTTTTTAGAGATGGCAAGACCGAGTCCCGTTCCTCCGTACTTACGGGAAATACTTGAATCCAACTGTGTGAATCTTTGAAACAAGGAACCCATTTTCTCTTCTGGGATTCCTATTCCTGTATCCGTTATTGATACTTTGTATTGAATCCTGTTTCCTACTTCTTCCTTTTTGGAAGAGAGAAGGATTTTGATTTCTCCAGATTCCGTAAATTTAACCGCATTGGAGATAAGGTTAAATAACACTTGTTTGATTCTGTTTTCATCGCCATGTGCTAAAAATATAAAATCTGGATCAAAGCTGACTTCAAATCGAAGTTGTTTCTGTTCTGCTTGGTGCTTAAAAATTCCTTCCGCAAGTTCGAGAAGAATTTTCCAGGAAAAATCGGATTCTAATAATTCTATTTTCCCCGCTTCCAGTTTGGAATAATCCAAAATGTCGTTCAATATAGTCAAAAGAGACTGTCCACTGTCCTGAATCATTTTCAGATATTGTGTTTGATCCTCCGAAACATTTGTCATTTTCAAAAGTTCCGTGATTCCCAAAATTCCATTCATGGGAGTTCTGATTTCGTGACTCATTGTTGCTAAAAATTGAGACTTTGCTTTGTTCGCGGTTTCTGCTAGTTGTTTGGCGATCTCGTATTCTTCCGTGCGGAGTTTTACCTGCAATTCCAATTCGTATTTTTGGTATTCTTTCAGATTCAAGAGTTCCGTATGGGTTCTGTTTTTTTCTTCCAGAGTTTCACCGAGTTTTTGAACTAATTTTTCTTCCTCTTGCAATGCCTTTGTGATTTTTTTTGATAATAGAATCGCTTGGATGAAGATAAATAACAAAACCCCTAAATGGGAGAGATAACCTGTATGAATCAATCCGAAATTGAATAATATATCATTCAGTAGTGTCACCGCTGTAATGGAGTAGGCAATGAGCATAAGTCCCGCACCTTCCCTTTTTCTAAAATATGCTCTGATAAACAATGGTACATACAATATGATTGCAATCATTGCAAGACCGAAGAGATACAATGCGTAATGTGTGAAAATGGAAACTGGCAAAAACAAAGTTAGTAAAAAACTAAAGAAAACCAACCTGAGAACTTTTGAGATTATTTTGGGGATTTCCTTCGGAAATAGAAGATCGTAGAGTGTTACCAAGGAAACCCCGATCATATAAATCACTCCGAACAGTAGCCGGATATATGAATCAAAATCCAGATTGGGAAATAGATAATAAAACGTATGCGTTTCAAAATTCAATTGGCGAATTCCCATAATCATACAGAAAAAACCGAACATCAGATATTCTTTGGAACGCAATCTTGACAGAAAGATAATCAGATGGTATAAGCCGATGATGATGATTGCAGAAGAACTTGCAATATCTCGTATAACAAGATTTAGGTGCTGTCTTTGTATGGATTTCCATTCTCCGAAATAAAGAGGTTCCCAAAATCCGTGATTTTCATGGTTGAAGTTGGATACCCAAACGACGATTGTCACTTCATCGGAAAGATTACCCAGATAGGACGTGCCTGGTTTCAAGTCAGGCTTCATTGTTTCAAAACTTTCTCCAGTTTGTCCTACTTTTGCCACAGAACGGGCGTTAACGAAAATTTCGAAAGCGGACATGATTTCAGTCCAAAACAATCCGTAGTTTATTTCCCGTTTTGGAAGTTTGAGTTTGAGTCTGTAGGTTCCTTTCCCGAAAATCGGTAGGTTTTTTCCGTTTATTTTGTAGAATTTCCAAAAAGATGGAACCGGAAAATAACCATGGCATTTTTTTTTCCATACGGACTCATCCGATTCGGGAGGAATCAATTCATCCCAACAAAACTCCCAATCTCCTTTCAAATTTATCACCGTTTGTTTCGGTTCCCATGCAGAAAGATCCATAAATCCGGAATTTATATCGGGGAGGGGAGAGGTTGCGACTTTACAAAAAGAAAAAGATATAGAAACTACAAGTAGAGGTAAAACAAATTTTTTTTTAAAAAAAGAAAGCGAAATTACCATAAAACTACCCATAGGCGAGAAAGAAATAGAGCATTTGACTCAACTGAAAAAATTCGCTTGAACTAAAGCCTCGTATATCTGATTCCGAGAGCAATCTATTTATTTTATACTCTAAAAAGCATACGAAACTGACAAACTCCAACCGCAAATTGAAATTAACTTTGTTTATTTCAAAAGCGAAGGCATTCTATGCGGAGCAGCGGTCGGGTGAATCCTGAAATTGATAGTCAAAGCCATCGATTTCTAGGGTATTTTTGTTCCAACGGGCTTGCCTCTTTTTTGTTTGGTTAGGAAACGAGGAAGGGAGTTTTTGAAATTCTAATTGAATGACTTTTTCGGAAATCCATTGATACTTTCCACTATACTTTGGTTTTTCCAGTGTACCGTCACTTTCCCGAAATGCAACCAAAGAGAGTTCAAAGGTACCATTGGCATCAAACTTGATTTCCGATATTGACCCATAAGCGCCTGGACTTGGACCATACCAAATCAAATTTGTAAAGATCTCTTTCGGAGTTAAACCTGCAATTTCATTCAATCGGTATGTATTACGAAGTAAGGAAAGATCTTTATCTTTCAGCATCAAACGTTTGTAAGTTTTTTTATATGTGGCTGCATTTTGCAATAACTGAAAAACGTCTTGTTCTTCTGTCAAATTCTCGCATTGACTGAGTAGAATGGTGTAAACGCAGGCCAAGTTATAGTTTGCGTATGGGTCATTTGGATTTTTCTTTAAACTTTCTTTGAACCACTTTTCGGCCTGAGACCAATTTTTCTGGTAAAAGGCATCAATGGCTTTTTGGTTAGTCTCCGATAATGGTTCTGAATTTAGTGGAATTTCCAATCCAACCAAAAGAAAAACTGTGAGTACATAAATTTTAATGGGAGTCATTTTCTTTCGTATCTACAATGAACGATTTAGGGCGAATCTCTTTGATTCGCAAGAGGATTTTTTATATGAAAAACGAGTGGGTCTCTTGCTTACTTGCTGAAATGGTGAGAATGGGTCACACGGAAATGATTTTTTTAAGAAAAGGTTTTGCAAACTGCGTTATGTGATGACTTAATCCAATCCAAGATATAAATTTAGAACATCTTTATCGTTTAAAAAAGATGGAAGACGGAGGTTTGGTTCTTCAAATTCAATTCCACCATAAACTTTAGGAAGGCATTCCCTTAAACAATCTTTATCCCATACTTCCGAAATACTTCTACCGTTTCCAAAAATACATCGGCGGATTGTTGTTTGAGAATTTTTAACAGTAGGACCAGTGCACGTTCATGACTTGTTACTTCTTGGTAAGCAATATAAAAAGCGATAATATCAAGTGGGTGAAGTATTTTTAGTTGGGTAGGTTTTTTCTTTTTCCATTCCTTTCCAAAGGTTGAACGTTGCAAATGGAATCGTTCTTTAAGGAAATGGAAAAAAAAGGGAACTACCTCTTTGGAATGGAGTGAATTCCAAATGGTTTTTAATGTTTGCCATTGCATTTGATAAAAAAAAGGGAATTTGTTTCGTATTACTGACATTATATGATAATTCTCATGTCCTTATAGAAAAACAATTTAAAAAAAATAGTAAAATTTAGATTCCTGAATCAATGTTCATTCGAAGATGAGGCATAGAATGAAAAGAGTGGGGAGAATTAAAAAGTATGTTTCCCTTTTTGCCGTCAAAAGTGCGGTTAAAATTTTTTAAACGAACCATAACAAAACATTCCCTCCTTAAAATTCTAATTGCCTCTTTTTGTTTTTTCATATATGAAAGTCGGAGGAGAAAAAAATGAAAAAGGGAAAAAGTATTGGAATCGCTATTGCCATTTTGGTATTGTTTGGGGTCGCCTTTTATAGTTATATGGGTGGGTTTCAACAAGTAAGTGTGATTCGAGAGTCTTTTGGTCCCACAGAGATTTACTATGTAACTCATAAAGGACCGTATAAGGAAATTGGAAACAGTTGGGATCGTTTTCAAAAAGAATGGGAGTCGGTAGGGATTACCAATTGCGATAGTCTTGCGATTTATTTGGATGGACCTGATACAGAGCCATCTAAGTTACGATCTATTCTCGGGTGCCGATTGGATGGACTTTCACCTGAACAAAAAAAACAGGTTTCTCTTAAGTTTAAAACCTTTTTTATTCCCAAAATGAATGGCCTCAGTGCGAATTTTCCATTTAAGAATTTTATATCATATTTTTTAGCACCCACCAAAGTGTATCCTAAATTCCAGGAGATATTAATTGCAGAACCTTCTCAAACTTCCGTAGCCATTGAAATCTATGGTGGGTCTTCTCAGTCGGTGAATTCCATTGGTTTTTTTATGCCATTAGGTGTTAATCGGGAAATATTTAAGTCATTAGAGGATGCCTTTCAGTAAAAAAATTTGGATGAAGTCTTGCGCTCGTGGATACGCAGGGCTTGGTCACCTGCCATCGTTAGATGGCTGGGGACGGGAGCGTTAAGCGGACCCCGGAGTAGCCCATCCCTTATTAAATAAGATTAAAAAACTCCGATCTCATTGGGAGCGCACATAAATTGCGAATCAATTTGCTAAACAATAGCTGCCTAACTCTATATAATTAAAGTTAGTTTTCTTGACTCCTGTGACTTGTGAGTTATAATGCAGTGGAAAAGTAGTTTTTTGTATCTAATAAGTTTGGCAGAATAAAAAATATGGTAATAAATAAGAATATTATAAAATATTTAATTGATTTAAGAGAAAATAATGGCCGGAACTGGTTTCTTGAAAACAAAGAAAGGTTTAATGAGATTCAAAAGGAGTTAGTGATTCTTACGGGATATTTTTTATCGGAAATTGAGAAATTTGACAAAAATGTAAAAGGTGTGGATCCAAAGTCTTGTATATTTCGGATTTATAAGGATGTGCGATTTTCAAAAGATAAGAGTCCCTATAAAACCCATTTTGGAATTTTTATGAGAGGGGGGAATCGGAAGATTGAAGGTACTGGTTATTATTTACATATTGAACCGGATGCATCTTTGTTAGGTGGAGGATGTTATAAGCCAGAACCAAAGTCTTTACAAAAAATTAGAGAAAAAATTGCAGCAGATACAGATTCGTTTCTAAAAATTCTAAAAAACAAACAATTTGCGGAAAATTTCGGAAATACTTTTTATGCAGAAAAGTTAAAAACAGCTCCAAAAGGATTTGCGAAAGACCATCCTTCGATTGAATTTTTGAAGTACAAAGGATTTGCTGTCGCTAAAAAAATAAAAAATTCGGAACTTACATCTAATCATTTTATACAAGATGCCGTTCATAGTTTTCGAACTTTATACCCTCTCAATCAGTTTATTGAAGCTGGTATAGCAAAGAAATAATTTAAGGTTTTTTATTGAACCCAATCTTAATGGTAAATCGGAGATAGAAATGGCAAAGCATATAGAACTTCCAAAAGACTTATTATTGGGTTCAGCAACTGCTGCGACGCAAATTGAAGGTGGGGATACTAATAATAATTGGTACCATTGGTCTTTAGCAGGTAAGGTTGGAAATGAAGAGTCTAGTATTACTGGCGCAGACCATTACGCACGTTATGTGGAAGATGTAAAATTATTATCAAAACTCAATCAAGAATGTTATCGGATGAGTATTGAGTGGAGTCGGATTCAACCTTCGGAAGGAGAATGGTCTGCGGATACCGTCGAACATTATCGTGATGAGTTTCGACTCCTTTTGGAGGCGGGGATCAAACCTCTTGTCACTCTTCATCATTTTTCTTGCCCGGAATGGTTTCAGAAAAAGGGAGGATGGTTGGGAAAAGATGCGGTGAAGGAATTCCTAAACTTTGTTGAATTTTCTGTTAAGCAGTTTGGTGATCTTGTTTCGGAGTGGTGTACAATCAACGAACCAAATGTATTTGCTAATGATAGTTATGTGGATGGTAAATATCCTCCGGGAAGTCATGGAGATATACCCGCATATTTAAAAGTGACTCGCCGACTTATCCTTGCTCACCTGAAGTCATATCAACTCATTCATAAAATCCGAAAGGAATCTGGTTTTGCTAATCCAACTAAGGTTGGTTTTGCGCACCATCTTGCCATTTTTTCTCCTCTAACTTCTCACCCCTTGGCACGTCTCGGTTGTTTTCTAAGCGATTTTCTTTTTCACGAAATTCAAATTAAAGGTTTTGTGGAAGGGAAGTTATCTTTTCCCATTGGATTTGGTCATCCAGAAGGTAAAGGTATATTTTGCGATTTTATTGGAATCAATTATTATTCTCGCCATCTTTTTAAAGCAAGTTACAACCCGGGAAATTTATTTGCTACACCCATGGTAGACCCCAATTGTCCTGAATCTCAGAAAAATGATTTAGGTTGGGAAATTTATCCGAAAGGACTTTCTAAAGTTTGCCATCGGATTTGGGACGAGTACAAACTTCCCATTTATATTACGGAAAACGGGATCCCCGATGAAAGTGATAACAAAAGGGAAAAGTTTATTAATGACCATTTAGCAGAGATTTGTCGCTTAATTGAGGAAGGTGTATCTGTAGAACGTTATTATTATTGGTCATTTTTAGATAATCTTGAATGGAATGATGGTTATGGACCTAAGTTTGGGCTTGTAGAAGTGGATTATTCCAATATGGATCGGAAAATCCGCAAAAGTGGATTTCATTACGCAGAAATTTGTAAAACTAAAAAATTTGAATTTAATCCCTAATTAAAAATGAAAGTTTTTCTGATTAAGTTTTTTGAATGACATTAGCACCTAACATAATTCAGAAAAACATTCGATTTTGCCTTTATGGATTCATTTACTTTTTAGAATTTTGCTTTAGGAGGTAAGACACAAAGATGATGACGAGTACAGAATCAAAGACGAGAGCAATTCCCGATTTTGTAAGATAAGATTGTCCATAAATTAAATTGAGTAATACAAATGTTGTTTTGCTTATGGAGGAAACAAAAAGGATTAAGTTACGATTTGGTTCGTTGTAGGCACCATACACAAGCATCCCACCTGTCAATGCAATCAAAGCCCCCCAGTTACGCACAATTATATTGGCCAAATCGCCATTCAATGTATCTCCAAAAGTCAACGTGAGCCCGAGTGTTGGGTGTAATGTAGATAGAATCATGGAAAAGGTGATGATACCGGAGCCAAACATAATCCATTTGATATTGGAAAAAATAAAATTCATTTTAAATACCTCGGGGCTAAAAGGAACAGAAACCAGCGGAAATGCGAGAATTTTATTTTTCACTTTGCGCTTTTTATTTCCATCTAACAGTCCGAAGTATTTACTTTTGAAATAGAAACCATTTCGTTCTTTTTTAAGACTAAACACCACAAGTATCTTGTGATGTTTGTTATAATAAAACTTCCTAGAGTCCTTTTGTACAGCGTGCTCGAAAAGAAATGGTATTCGTAGGAGGGTTCACTGCTCCTGCGATTTTATCAACAGAACATTTTTTTACCTGTATGTCATAGGTTGTGGAACTATTTTCAATTACCTTGGCTTCACATAGGACTGCAGGATCATAACCACCACCTCCTGGCATATCAATATTAAATATAAAGCTTGGTCCTTGTGGAGTAAGAAATACATTTTTCGCAGTGAAATCAACCTTGTGTAGATAAAAAAGTGGCAATGTTTGGTCATTACCTGGCACCATAATATTATCTTGACCATTCATATTCAAATCACCTCGGCAAACACTAAGTGCTTTTGTATATTTAGTTTCTCCAACTGTGATGTCGACTGTATTGATTGCAGGTTCTGGTAAATTTTCATCTGTTGGCAAAGTTTGACTTAATAAGATTAAAGAAAGAAAATCTTTCGAATCATCTACTTTATCATTTTTGCTGCATTGCAGAAATACTAAGAGCAATAACGAAATAACGGTTGTTGTAAACTTTGATTTAAATTTATTTTTCAATGTAGATTGTTTAGACAATTGGTTTTCCTCCTGAGAGAATTACGTCACTCAGATTAAATAAGATAATTTAATCATACATGGGTAAAAAAAAATGTCGTCCGGGGACGGGATTCAGGAGAAGAAAATTTATTATTATATGTTTATAAGGTAGGCTTTATGTTTGTCATTTGATTCGCTACGATTTTTTAATGATAGTGGATATAGTTAATCAGTTGTTTTATCAAATTTGTTATTTAGTATTATGGAGAACTAAATTACATACATTTTCTATCTGTATGATTAGGTATATTCCAGTTAATGAATTATATTCTAAAATTCATTTAATGTTTTTTGTTACGATTTTTGTTTAGATAAACAACAATTTCATCTGATTCTGAATGATCATAGTATGTTCTGATGAAATCAAAAATGGATTGGCCATCCTTATCTTTCGAATTTATATCGGCACCATTTTCTACTAATAATTTTACTAAATCTAAATTGAGAGTATGAGATTCTATAAGTATACGAATGATGGACTTACCGGAACGATCTTTTGCGTTTACGTCGGCTCCTTTCTTTATCATGTAACGTATAATGTCTAAATTTGGTTCTTCTTTTATAGTCAAGTACATCAAAGGCGAATATTGATTTTTATCTTTTGCGTTGATATCCACTCCTTTGTCTACGAACAACTGAAGTATCTTGAAGTTAACCTGTTTGCGATTGCAAACAATGGTTAAGGCCGTACTATTGCCATTCGAATTTTGTAAATTTAAATTATGGTCTATCATGAGTTTAATTAGGTCGTATTGGTTGTTAACAATTGCGCCTTGTACCACAGGTCTTCCGAAGTAATTCACAACATTAACATCCGCATGATTCTCTATCAAAAAACGCGCTATATTGATTCGATTATTATCTAATGCGTAAAATAATGCGGTTTCCCCATTTTTATCCCGCTCTTCTAAATTTACACCCGTTGAAACCAGATTTTTGATTTTTTCCTTATCAGAACGAATTACTGCTTTGTGCAATTCGGGTAGACTTTGGAATTCAAGGTGGTCGTCGACTTTGTTACCAATACTTTGGTAACCTTTCTTAACTGCGTCGATGACGAGAACAGGAGAAAGGATGATATAATGATACCACTCTAATTTAACCATATCTTTGTTTTGGCTAAAAATTGAATTAGGAATAATGCAGAAGAGTAGTATTCCTAATCCGAATCGAAAACTTTTAAATGGTAGCAGTTTTGAAAACATTGAACTTTTAAAATTGATCAAAGTGAGTTTGTGGATTGAATAAGTTCGCAATTTTATCTTTTATTTTCGAAAAAATTTTGCCGAAGAAAGTTCCTACTAAAAATAATCCTATGCTGATGAGTATATTTCTCAAAGGCTCATACCATAATTCATAAAAGGAATCAATAATAGCATAATCAGGTTGGTATTCAGAAAGATATAAGGGAACTGATTGTCCGATCTTGTATTGATTGCCAACTTCGCCTATAATTTTGCCATGAATTTCATAAGTTTCTCCATTCAATTGGTATTTGATAATTGGTTTTAGGATGTAGTGCGTTGTCCCATAACGTTTGTTACCTGTTCTTGTAGAATAATCTGTTTCTTGATAAGAAGATACAACTTTACCAAAGATTTTGGTCCCAGATCGAATGGTAATGATTTTACCTAAACTTGCATAAATCGAAGTAAAGAAGAGGTACAGTGCAAATAATTGTAATATGCGCGAGAGGATTCTAATTTTCATTCAAGAGACTCATCAAAATGGAAACAATTTCCGCTTTCAATCAAAAAAAACAATTTTGATCATACAAAAATACTTGAGACTATTTGCTACAGATCGTAGGATTTCGAACGTGCCCCTAGTCATTTTATTTTTCTTTATTTTTTCTTGTTCTGAGCCTATATCGGAAAATCGGTATCAACCAGAATCCTTACCTTCTGAGGAATCAATCAAGGAAACACTTTCATCAGAAATTTATATGAACCGATTAAATGAGAAAGCGAAGAACCTTGGATTTACATTACAAGAGTGGAAGGAAACTGAGAAAAAACTTGTTTCCGAATTAGACATCAATCATTACTGGAGTTCAGAAAAAAAACAGTTACGAAGTTCGTTACATGATACAGATGCAGTTGATCGATTGCGCGAAATGATTCGCATACGTATTGTTTGGAGTCGTATCTTTCAAAAATCTAATATAAGTATAAAACAAAAACCTTTTGACCAATCAAAGCCAAGTTTACTATCAAAAATAAATAGTAAGTCCTCACCTCAATTTGGCCAACCCAATTCGAAATGGGTGATCATTGAATGGAGTGATTATTTATGTGGCTTTTGCAAGGAAACTTTTCCCCATACAAAAAATATACTTTCGAAATACAAAAATCAGATTTGGTATATCCATAAAGATTTTCCATTGGATGGTGAATCAAACCAAAGTTTAGCACCACTCATTGTGTCACGTTGTTTGTGGGATAGAGACCCAGCTCATTTTTCAGATCATATGCAAAAACTGTATGTTCATGCGAAAACAATGATCAAATCAGAAGATCCGATACCTAACCAATCTAGTGTTTGGTCTGAATGTGATTCACAAAGTGTAAGAAAAAAATACCTAGACTTAGTAAAAAAGGATTGGGAAGAAGCAAAAAAACTTGGAGTCACTGCAATCCCTACATTCTGGGTGAATGGTCGTTGGATCGTTGGTGCGCTGAATGCTGAATCTTGGGAAAGAGTATTGAAAGATACAAGAAGTCCTTAAAAATTTCTTGCCTTCCTGGTTTAATGCGTTCTCCTTGATCCACATTTTGTAAGGACAGATTATGAAACTTAAATCAGCCTTGTTTCCCTTTTTTATCTTACTAGTTCTATTAACATTGAATTGTGGCAAAAAACTCCACTTTTCAATGGTTACCTCCACATCAATGGACAATGGTCTCCCCTTTCTTGTGTTAGGTGGAAAAGAGTGGAAAGCAGAACCGGGAGCTGAATTTGTAAAACTGCATTTCTACGCGGACATTCCGTTCGCTTTATCTAAAGTTTCTATTGAATCTTGTTCTGGTAAGTTCAAAGATCGGATTGCTGCATACGTAAATTTTGATGAAGTTTATGCAAGCACCGATGTGCAAAATTCGAATTCGGAAGTGATTTTTGATCCGGTGGTTCAAGCAAGATCAGTTACTTTAAATTTCCAAAGAAATCAAAATATTTGTATTAAATCCGTTAAATTTTTTGATGAAAAGAAAAGTGCTTATAGGACATACACTCCAGAAATCGTTTCAGGAACTGTAACAGCTTCGGAAACTGCTTCCCCTGAACCTACATACTCAGTAATGAATCTTTTCGATTCAAAATATGAAAATGGATATTCTTCCGTGAAAGGTGGTGTGGGTGTTACATTTAACTTTGATTTTTCGGAAAAGAAAAAAATATCAGTTTTGAAAATTTGGAATGGTTACCAACGTTCCGATGTCCATTGTATTAAAAACGGACGTGTAAAATCTCTACTTTTAACTGGTGATGATGGATATTCAGCAAAAGTAGAATTAGAAGATGTAATGGGTAGTCAAGACATCCAACTGCCAACACCTTTCAAAGGAAAAAAGTTAACTATAAAAGTGGACGAAATTTATCCTGGGTTAACAGAAAAGGGAATCGTCTTATCTGAGTTAAGGTTTGGTGATGATGGCGAATGGTTTGCGATGGATACGCTTCCGAAATCAAAAGATACCGCTGCCAAAAACTTTGATGCATTTGCAAAAGCATCTTTAAGAAAGGTGTTGAACAGAGGTTTGACGGGAAGAGAAGTGTCTGAAGCAATTGACGAAACCATATCCGATTTACCAGTAGGTGCTGAAAATGAGCTATCGGTTGAAGAAAATTTAGATCCACCAACATCCTCAGATTGGACGATTCGTCTTCGTTCGGATGGAACTTTCTTTTTAGAAGGTTCTACAGCGCGTACAAACTACGATGCTGGTGAAGAAAGTTCCAATCGCTTTTATGGAATGGGAAATTATGAAATTAAAGACATTTCGCCAGGTAAAATTCAAATGCGAATCTTTGGTTTTTTACGAAAACAAACATTTACAAACTTTTTAGACTACGGTGGTGGAGATTGTAATGGCTGCGGTAGGGATTGTAACCTTGTTAAAAATCCTGATCCAAATAATACAGAAAAAATATTCCAAGAGTTTGTTACCTTACAAATGCGGGGAAAACAATTTTACTTAACAAATGCTAAAAAAACAGAAAATTTGGATTTCTCCACTTTGGAACTTAATCTGGAATAATCTAATGAAAACTTATTTTTATCGAATATCGGTTGTTACTTGGTCTTTTGTATTTTTTTTCACCTTTGCCTGTGGAGGAGAAGGCGAAAAAAAAGACCAATCTAGCTTGGAAACTGAAGTTTCTAGTCCGATAAAATCAAATAAAGTTTCCATTCATATTCAATGGGAGACAACAACCTTCCCATTGAATATGGAAATCCGAGAGCCTAGTGGAGCACAGACACTGGCCCTATGGACAACGGGTTCGGTAAAAGAAGGGAAGTTGGCACCCTTTGGTGAATTGATACCAGACAATACAATCGTTCTCAAACCAGGTTCCAAAAAACAGTTTTTACTGGTGATGAAGAATCCAACAGATAAAGCGGTATATTTTTTTGCTGCACCTCATTCTGCCTTGCCTGTCGAACATAGTTTCGGATTTAAATTTAAATGTTTATGTGTTAACCATGCATTTACTGTCCCTCCCCATGAAACTTGGTACCGTGTAGTGGAAATTCGGTTAGCACCTGATTATTTGGGGGATACATTGACTTTGACACACAATCTAATTGGAATTAGCCGTGAAAGAATGTTGCAGTTTGAAAAAAGTGCAGGAAGCTCTCTACCTAGCGAAATGGACTAAGTTTTAAAAAATTTTGAAATTATGTAATTGTAAAGTTAACAATCATAAATACCAGATTCCATGCAATAAACAACTTAACATTTGTTTATTTTTTCCTACCTAATACAGGTTTTTTTTGTTACCGATTTTAAAACATTAAATGTTGGAATTTTCTTTACACTTTCAAGTTATTTTCCCCATATAACTTTATTAAGGAGAACAAAAATGAAAAAAATATTCCTTTTAGGAATTCTCGTTTTTCTGTCAAATTGTGTCACTGCAGGAAAGGTGGGTTACCTTGTTCCAGCTGAAAATGACTCGGCAGAATTATCGGACACGGTATTAGGGGAAAAATGTGCTACGATCATTATAGGTATTTATGATGATGTTTTTGCTAATGCGAAAGGAAGAGGAAACGTTAAAAACCAAAATGTTGGTTTACAATGGAACGCTGAATTTGCATCTGCTTGTGCTCAAATGAGAAAGCTAAAATAAATTGGTAAGGGAAAAAAAGAATATGAAATGGTTATCATTATTAGCAATTGCATTTGCTGTTAGTTGTTCTTATAAAGTAGGAAATTTTAAGGAAATTTCCTTAGAAGCACCAACAAATTTAGAAGTTGTAGGTACTGAACCTGTGGAAGGTAGAGAATGCGGATTTTCTGGTTTCTCTAATACTTGGTATAATCAAAGTATTGCAGAGGCAGCTCGTGATGCGTTGAGCAAAGCTCCTGGTGCTACAGGATTAAAAGACGTAACAATCACAGGGAAACACGGAATTTGGATATTTTTAAATTGTGTTTACGTAGAAGGAACACCTGTTGTTGAAAAATCGGCAGGAAAAAAGAAGTAATTCGATTGAATATAGGGGGTAATCTCCCCTATATTTTTCAATTGGTTTTGCAAATCGTAAGTTATTCCAAAAATAAATCGTTTCACTTCACTTCATTTTATGTTATTACAAAATATTAAAAAATCATCTAAACTCATTGGTTTTGCTATAAAATAACCTTGGCCTAAGTCGCAATTCATGTTTCTTAATTGATCCCAATCGTATTTAGTTTCAACTCCTTCTGCGGTACACTTCATTTGAAGTTTACCTGCCATTTCAATACTAGAGTTAATCAGTACTTTTGATATTCCATTTGAATTCATCTCTCGAACAAAAGATTGATCAATTTTTAATTCAGTAAAAGCAATGCGAGTGATCTGCTGCATACTAGAATAACCCGTTCCGTAATCATCGATAGAAAGCCCAAAACCTTTCATTCGAAGCCTAGCCAAATTTTCCAAGGCAGGTGCCATTTCTGTCATAGCAGCTGTTTCTGTAATTTCAAGTATAATGAATTTAGGGTCCACTTCCAAATTCTTTACAATTTGGATAATTTTATCTGCAAGTTTTATGTCTGCCAATGAAGATAAAGAAAGATTCACTGATATAGATATTTTATGACCATGTGCATGTAAAAACTTACAAGCCTTAGTTGACAACTCTAACATGATAAATGTTAACGTGTCTATATTTTCTGATTTTTCTAATAAATCGATAAATGCGTATGGTGAGATCACTCCATGTTGGGGATGAATCCAACGGGCAAGTGCTTCCGCTCCAATCAAACGGCCAGTCGCAAACTCAATTTTGGGTTGGAAAAAAGGAGTAAATTCTCCATTAGCCAATCCTTCTAAAATTTCATCTAAGTTATATTTTGATCCACTTGTAGAATCAAATACAGATTTTTTTTCGCGGGTTTTGTATTTGGCAAATAGTGGTTCCAATTGAACTGAAGTAACTGGTTTTTCAATGGCACCGAGTAAATAGTTTCCGTATGCTCCTGCCATTTTCTTAACAGATTCAATCAAAGCTAAATCCAAAGCACTCATGATGATAGTGGCAATCGATGAATGTAGTTTTCCTACATGGCGTAAAAATTCCATACCATCCATTTCAGGCATATTTAGATCGCAAAGAATGATATCGATTGATCGAGATCCTTCTTCGTTTAATATTTTGAGTGCTTCAGTTCCGGTACTTGCTTCAATAATATTTGATGCTCCTAAACTAACAAGGATATCTGTGATTACTTCTCTCTGAAAGTCATCGTCTTCAACAACTAGAAAAGTAATTTCATTTATATTCATTATTATTCCTTAAACCGTTCATGTTGTTCTACAAGATATCAATAAAAGATTCTAGATCTAAAACATCTTCTTTCATTATTTCAATTTCATTCAGTGCTTTTTCTATTTCATTTTCTTTGATAAATGATTCTATTTTTGTATATCCATTTGCCAATTCCCTTGCCCCGGCAATTTTACTTGAGCCTTTTAGTCTGTGTGCAAGTTGCTCTGCTTCATCTAAATTAATATTTGTTAGTTGCTCAACTAGTTTACTTAAATCTGCCCTATGATGTATTTTGAATTTTTTTAGAATGGAAATCTGGCCATTTCTGTCTGTGACAATATTCGCTAATTCACTTAAGTCAATTGGCGATTGGCTACTTATATCCTGATCTGAGAAAGAAGTTTGAGAAGTGATAGTGATTGAAGGCAGCCATTTGACTAGTATTTGTTTTAGTTGAGAGAGACGAGCAGGTTTAATCATTACTTCATCCATCCCTACAGAAAGACAATGTTCATTTTCTTCACTCAAAACATTGGCGGTATAAGCTATGATTGGAGTCCTTTTTTGGGAATTATAATTTTCAAGATTTCTAATTTCCTTTGCTAAAGTATAACCATCTTTCACTGGCATATGGCAATCTGTTATAATTAAATCATATTTGTTAGAAAGCCAAAGACGTATTGCATTTTCACCATCCACGGCTCCATCGACTTGAAGTCCGAATGATTCAAGTTGTCGAATTAAGAGCTCTAAATTGACAGAGTGATCGTCTACTGCAAGAATTCTTGGTATGTAAGATTCCTTGTTAACGATTTGTAAGTTTGTATTATCCTCGACTTTAAACGCATCCAAATCGTTTAAATCTAGTTTGAGCGTAGGGAGAGATAAAATAATACTAAACGTAGATCCAATATTTGGCGTACTTTCAATTGTAATTTCGCCATCAAGTAAATCGGCAAGGCTTCTACAAATTGCAAGGCCTAAGCCTGTTCCACCATACAATCTTGCAGTATCTGCTGTAGCTTGTGTGTAAGTTTGGAAAAGTCGAGATTGGTCTTTCTTACTTAGTCCAATTCCTGTATCAGTGACAGAAAATTGAATTTGTTGTGCATAAGAAAGGTTTTTTAGTAAAACAGCCGAAACACGAATGTTACCTTTAGAGGTAAACTTAATCCCATTACTCACAAAGTTATTAAGTATTTGTGATAACCGTAAAGGATCTACTAAATGAGCGCTCGAAATATTTTCATCAATTGAATAAGAAAGTACTAATCCCTTAGCACTCGCAATATGTGAATAAGTTGTTACTACTTCTGAAAGTAATCTACGAATTGATGTAGGTTGAAGTGATAATTCTAGTTTACCTTCTTCAATTTTCGACCAATCTAAAATATCACTTACGATACGTAGTAAACTATTTCCGGAATCAAGAGAATTCTTAACCATTCGTTTTTGGTCTAAAGTTAATGTTGTTTGCGATAGAAGTTCTAACATTCCAATCAAACCACTGAGCGGAGTTCGAATTTCGTGACTCATAGTTGCAAGAAAGGAATCTTTTGCTTTGTTAGCAAGTTCAGCATTCTCTTTAGCTTTTTCCAAAATTGCCTTAGCCGCAAATTCTTCAGTAATATCTCTGAATACTAAAACAGTTCCAATAATAATTCCTTTTTTATTTCTAATTGGAGAACAGTTGATAGATATATTCATTCGTCTAGAGTCGTGGCTTACCAACATTGTATCGAAACTGTCACCTTTAGATTTCCCAGTACTGAGCACTTCATAAACGGGAATATCTTTCGGGAAACCGGTTTGAGGATGAACTAGATTTAATATTTCATTTACTTGGAGTCCAATTGCCTCTTTTGCGTTCCAGCCTGTTAAATCTTCCGCAATAGAATTCAAACGATTGACAATTCCGTTTTCATCAGTAGTCAGAACTGCGTCACCTATCGAACTTAAGGTGGTAGAGAGATTTTGTTCACTTGTTAGCAATTTTTCATTTTTTTCAATGGCTTCTTTTGCGCGAATATAAACTTCAGATTCCATTTTTTCGATACGTTCACGCATCTCTGCAGTTAGTTCTGATTGTTCTACCTTTTGTTGTTTTAAATAAACAAATTCTGTTACGTCTTCTGCACGATGAACGATACAAAACAAGTTACCTGCATCATCAAAAACTGGAAAATTTCTTGGGCTCCAATACCTAACTTCAAACCCGCTTCCATCTGGTTTACGGATATCATATTTTTGTAATGTCATAGTACTCGCAATTTTGTAATTGAGTACTTGCATCAAAGAATACTTAAGTTGTTTTACACCATCTGCATTTTCATCATTCGGATTATCGGGAAATACTTCAAAAATATTCTTTCCAATAACGTCTGCTCTTTTGATTAAAGTAGCTTGGGCATAGGCATCACTGACATTAATAATCTTGAAATCCAAATCTAAGACCATATAGAGCTCAGGAAGAGATTCGAAAATTCTTTGGTAGTTGATTTGCGGATTTACTTCATTGTTAGAATTTAAATTTGATCCATTTTGCATCACAATTTTCTACCAGGTTTTAGTCAAAAATCGAAAGAAATGTAAATAATATAACTAAATTCTAATATAGGCAATCATAAAATATAACTCTTGTGAAGTGGTAAATGTACTAAATATTATGATGGAATTTTTCCTTTTCTGCTTTGGTTACTAGTGAGAATTTGAAAAACATAAAAAATATGTACAAAATGCACAATTTTTTGAATATTCATGCAATAAATTTTGAATTCGGTCGGGTCTCTTTTCTTTCGGATTAGTACGAAACTGGTGAGTTTAGAGGTTGTCGGCCAAGTGAATCTCTTTTCCGTAGAGTCGGTAGTTTCAATGTATTTAGGAAGTAAAAGAAAGTTACTTCCCTAAACTTGAATTTTGTTACCTTTAGTTGGAAATTTTATTTGAACAGTAAAATGACTCCGCCAATATCATCTGTTGTAGATTTAATTTTTTCCAAAAGTTTGGAAAGTGTTTCTCCTTCGGAAAATGTAGTCTTGACGCTAGAATCCATCGCTTGTGCAACATCAGAGATGAGTTTTTGAGAATTATTTTGATCTTTAATATTTTCTTTAATTTCTGCTAACATTTGTGAAAGTTGATTGGATTCAAAAAGCAATTTTTCTTTGATCTGACTTTGATTAGTTGCAGATTCAGAAATGAAATCAATCTTTTGAAAAATTTCTTTTAATTCACTAATGATTTCTTTATAAAGTTGATTAGTTTCGCTGATTTTTTGTCGGTTCAGTATTACTTCTTCTTTATTCCGTTTAACATTATTGTCAATTTCTTTGATACTATTGGAAGTTTGTGTAGCTAATTTGGAAACCTCTTGAGCAACCACGGCAAAACCACTTCCGTATTCTCCTGCTCTGGCAGCTTCTATCGAAGCGTTAAGCGCCAGTAAATTGACCCGTTCAGAAATTTCCTTTATAACAATGACCATACCTTCAATTTTTCCAGAACTTAGAGCAATGTTTTCAATTACGTTGGTCATTTCTTCTAATGCTTTGTTTCCTTGTTGGATTTTTTCTGAAATTCCGAATGTTAATCTTTTTGATAGATTGCTGTTTGTTTCTGATTCATTGATATAATCTGACAAAACTTTGATACTATCGGAAACACTGATGAGAGTTTCGTAGTTATTTGCTGAAGCCTTTTCAATGTTAGTCATATTCTCTGTCATTTTTCGAACTGCTTCTTCTAAATTTTGAGAATAATTTTTTTGTCGGTTTAAACTAGAATTAAAGGAATCATCGACTAATTGTGCATCATCGATCGAAATAGAAAGACCTTTTGTCGCATCCTTTAAAAGAGTGATGATATCTTGAAAAATATGGAGAAGTTCAAATATTGAAAGTAGGATAGAATCAACTTCGTTCCTTTTATTAAGTTTTGATTTAATAGATGGATCAATGTACAAACTTCCTTTAATTGCATTGTTAATCGTAGTTTTGATTACCAAAAACTGGTTTTTGTAATTTCTGATTTGGTTTAACGCAAAAAATATTGTTACAATTGAAAAAATAAGACCTGCCGTTTGCAAAGAAATCATAATCCAATTGAATTCTGAGACACCAAATGATTGGTATCCCAGGGAAGTGGCTTGGATTGTAATTAATGCAATCGAGAGGAAGAGATACTGAGTGGATTTTCTATATTTCATGAAAGGAATCTATACCGACTCCAGCCATTTATAACCCTCTTCAGGAGTTTCAAAAATTTTGACTTCGATACCATTAGAGGCAAAAAAATCAACTAGGTTCTTTTCGGACATAGCGGAGAGTGCAGACAGTGGTTGAACCAAAGCCCATTTTTTCCAACCAGCTTTGATTGCTCTTGGAGTCCAATCGTTGTTTACCCAGTCCACATCCTCTGCAGTATGTGTGCCCATATTGCGGTTGTCTGATAGCCATTTGACAGCTTTATGTTGGATGAGCGCCTCAACACCTTTATTGAGGCTTTCTTTTAAATTGGCTCCCGTGTTTTTCCCATTCTGAGTTAGAACAACGATCTTTTTATCCTCAAGATATTCTGTTACTGCTGTTGGGCATTGAAAAATGATCATTCGATTTATCCTTTTAATTGATCTGATTCATATTTTTTTGAGACGAAATTTGCAAGGTAATTCTAATACGAATGAAGTAATTTTTTAAAAATGGAACTGGGCTTGGTTGAGTAAAAATTTCCTTTCTTTGAAAGAACAATGTTTTTAAATCGAATGCTTTATATTGAACTGTATTAAATTGGTTTTTCCAAATTTTACTAAGTAAATCAGAATAGTATGTATTATTGCTAAATCAATTCAGCATCTGGGGAAAATATGGAAGACAAAAGATATTGGCAAAATACCGAGCCTTACCACCTAATTGAAGTTATTTTGGAAGGTGAGAGAGTGGTTTTTAAAGATTGGTTTGATTCAGGAAAGGATCCCAATCGTTATGAGTGGGGTTTTAAAGAGTTTATAACTGGGGAAGGAAAAACGTTAATTGAATACCATCTAAGTTTGCCTATTTACAATGAAATTTTGGAAGTTGTAAAGTTTCGATGGAAGAAAGGATAAGTGCGCCAATTTTCCCATTGCTCTGTTATCTTTCATACCCTGATTTGATCCGATTTTTTCTGTAATCTTTGTAATGTGTTTATGTAAGAAATAGCCCACGGAAGCCATTTTTGATTTCTGATGAATTTAGTTCTACGTTTTACTTAAATCCACTTTATAATCTTTCTTTAGAATCATTCCATTAATAACATTTTCAAATTAGAAAAGATAACTAAATTCCTTTTCCATTGAATCTCTAAACTATGTTCAGTAAAAATATATAAAAGGAGTCTGTGTTAATAAAGTTTTTCTTGCTTTTTCTTTTGAAAAATATACATATAGGGGTATAGGTATACTTTTATGAGAATTATAATTATGGGTGCTGGTATTTCGGGACATACAGCGGCTACGCTTTTAAAAAAATACTTGGGAAAAAAACACGAGGTAGTTGTGATTTCTCCCAATGCCAATTGGAATTGGATTCCTTCCAATATTTGGGTAGGTGTAGGTGCTATGAAACCAAAAGAAGTTACCTTTGCACTAAAGCCTATTTATGATAAAACTAAAATTCAATTCATCCAAGCTAAAGTAACTCATTTATATCCAGAGGGTGATAAAACATCCGAACAGGCGTTTGTCGAATATGAATCGACAGCACCCGAAACAAAAGGCCAAATCAACCGGATCAGTTACGATTATTGTATCAATGCCACGGGACCAAAGTTGAATTTTTCTGCAACGCCGGGACTTGGTCCTGAAGAAGGTAATACAGTATCTGTCTGTACTTATTTACATGCAGAGGAAGCGAATGAAAAATTACAAATTCACATTCAAAGAATGAAGAACGGTGAATCATTGAATTTTGTGTTTGGAACAGGGCATGGGATGTGCACTTGCCAAGGTGCGGCTTTTGAATATCTTTTTAATGTAGACCATGAACTTAGAAAAGCCGGTATTCGTGAGAAAGCCAAAATCCTTTGGATTTCAAATGAATACGAGTTAGGTGATTTTGGGATGGGTGGAATGCACCTGGAACAAGGTGGGTATATTACTAGCAATAAAATATTCGCAGAATCATTGTTTGTTGAAAGAGGGATACAGTGGAAAACCAGAGCCCATGTGACAAAAATTGAAAAAGACAAAATATTTTATACAACACTAGAAGGAGAAAATGGGTTTGTAAGATATGATTTTTCAATGTTAATTCCTCCTTTTAGTGGGGTAGGTTTGAAAGCAATTGGTAAAAATGGAGAAGATATAACCTCAACATTGTTTGCTGCCAATGGGATGATGAAAGTGGATGCAAACTATGAATCAAAACCTTATGAACATTGGGATTCTAAGGACTGGCCCAGCACTTACCAATCACCATTTTATGCGAATCTATTTGGGATAGGTATTGCTTTTGCTCCTCCTCATCCCATTTCAAAAGTGATGAAAAATAGCGACGGAATTCAAATTTCTCCAACACCACCAAGAACAGGGATGCCTTCTGCGATTATGGGAAAGGTTGTCGCACAAAACATATCCCATCAAATCAAATCAAAAACCAAGGAACTAAAACATAAGGCTTCCATGGCGGAGATGGGTGCTGCTTGTATTGCCTCTGCTGGAAATGGTATTTTCTCTGGAACTGCGGTTTCGATGACAGTGTATCCGATTGTTCCCGATTTCAAAAAGTATCCCAAATGGGGAAGGTCTCTTACTTATACGACTGGTGAAATTGGCCTTGCGGGGCATTGGATCAAGATGGTTCTACATTATATGTTTATGTATAAAGCTAAATGTAAACCTGGTTGGTGGCTGATCCCTGAATAAGAACTATCGGAGAAAAATATGAATCAAGATGAATCTGTAGAATTATATCTTCTGGACCAAAAGGAATTAAGTGCGTCTTACAAACCTGGTGATTTTGTAGCACTTCCTAATACATACACCAAATTCTTTAGAACTTTTTTCCCTTGGCAATTGGTTCGATTTATTTGGATTAATATTCGTATGATGGTGATGATTATTAAATCCCATCGTTAAATGAATGAAATAAGTTTTTTCATAATTCATTCTTAAGAAAACTGTTCCTGGAAATCTTTTTTGGTTGCTTGATCCGTGGTTTGTTAAAGCAATAAACCATAAATTCTTATGGCAAAGTATTCAAAAAAAGACTATTGGATCATTGGCTCTCTCCTTTTTTTAAGTTTGGTTCCAGCCATTGCTGGCGGCATTCGTTTTCATCAAGTGATGACTGGGAATGGTTATACGGTAGAAAACCAAAGATTTTTTAATGATCCGATTCCTGTTCTTGTTCATATACTTGCAGTATTGTTCTTTAGCATTTTAGGTGCCTTTCAATTTGCACCAGGTTTTCGAACGAAACATATTGTTTGGCATAGAATTTCTGGTAGATTTTTAGTATTTATGGGAATTGTTTCTGCACTCTCAGGTTTATGGCTCACTCTGGTATATCCTAAAGTTCCAACAGATGGAGATTGGTTATTTGGAATCCGTTTAGTTGTTGGAATATGGATGTTTCTCTGTATTTTCGTTGGGTTTATTTTTATATTAAAAAGGAATATATCCAAACATAAACATTGGATGATTCGTGGTTATGCGATTGGAATGGGGGCGGGTACACAGGTTTTTACACATCTACCTTGGTTTATCTTTGTCGGGGGAGATCCTTCCGGAGTCCCCAGAGATTTAATGATGGGTGCTGGTTGGTTTATCAATTTTGTTTTTGCCGAATGGCTCATTCGAAAAAGAAATTTGTAAATTGGTAGTCTTTATGATTCCTATCTTTGGCATTTGAATTCCGAAAAAATTAGCATTAAAATTTGATTGACAGTATGGTGCATATACACAGCCTGTAGTTACAGGCAGTTTGAAATGAATTTCACACATGAAGACTTAAAACAAATCGGATTGTCCTGTTTGAATTTAAGTCTCCGGCGAACAAGTCGGCTCATCACTAGTTATTACGATTTACAGTTAAAACCGACTGGACTTCGCATCACTCAATTTACAGTGCTTGCAAGCATAGCCTATGAAAATGATCCCAGTATTTCAGATCTTGCGCGTCTCACGGATATTGATCGAACCACATTACAAAGGAGTTTGGAAATTTTAAGTAGAGATGGTCTAATCGCTATAACAAAAAAAGAGATTGGAAATGTGAAGGGTATATCACTTACAAAAAAAGGGGAACAAAAACTTACAAAAGCTATCGAATTTTGGAAGGAAATCCAAAAAACAATTATGGAAGACTTAGGAAAATCTGAATTCAAACAAACGTTAAAGATTCTTTCCGAATTACGGGATCTTCCAACTTTACAAATCGGTTTGGAAAATGTATGAATCGTTTACTTGGTTTTACTTATTTAAAATTTATGAATATATAGTGTATATACACTATAATAGGAGAGGATCATGGTTGTATTAATTGATGGAGTTCGGACTCCGTTTGGGAAATTTGGTGGTGGACTTAAAGATTATAGTGCTTCCGAACTAGGAGTCATTACAGCGAAAGAAACAATTCGGAAAATTGGTTTAGACCCTTGCGAAATTGAGGAATCGATTTATGGGAATGTGATCCAAGATGATAAGGACTCTGCTTATTTGGCCAGGCATATTGGTCTTAAATCTGGACTGAGTGAAAGTTCGAGTGCGCTCACAGTCAACCGCCTTTGTGGATCTGGAATGGAAAGTATCATCATAGGTTCCCGCAAGATACTTTCTCGAGAAAATAATCTTTTGTTAGTTGGTGGATCAGAATCCATGAGTAATGCCCCCTTTGTCCTAAAGAATGCTAGGTGGGGAAATAAATATGGCGATACAGTGATTGAGGATCGTTTGGCTCATAGTTTAACTGATACTTTTGTAGACCTTACCATGGGGAATACTGCTGAGAACATAGCAAAACAATTTTTTATATCAAGGTTGGATCAAGATGATTGGGCTGGTGTTTCCCAAGTTCGCGCAGAAAAAGCAACTGAATCAGGGATTTTATCAGAAGAGATAATCCCCGTCTTAACTAAGGGTAAAAATTCCAGTTTAGTCCAAAAGGATGAACAAATCCGAGGTGTTTCATGTATCAACCAATTGAAACAACTTCCATCTGCTTTTATGAAAGACGGAAGTGTGACCGCAGGAAATTCATCAGGGATAAATGATGGAGCTGCCTCTCTTTTGATAGCCTCGGAGGAATGGGCTAAAAGTAAGAATTTCAAACCATTAGCAAAAATTTTGGGATATGCGAATGTTGGTTGTGATCCAAAACTAATGGGACTTGGTCCTATATTTGCGATTCCCAAAGCTTTACAAAATGCGGGGATACGTATGGAAGATGTTGATTTGTTTGAAATCAATGAGGCATACGCATCGCAAACGTTAGCCGTTATGAAGGAGATGAAGTTAAATCCAGAAAAAACTAATGTCAATGGAGGTGCGATTGCCATTGGTCATCCTCTTGGTGCGAGTGGCGCCCGTGTAGTATTAACACTTGCCTATGAACTACGAAGAAAAAATTTACGATACGGTGTGGCATCTCTTTGTATAGGTGGGGGCCAAGGCATAGCTTTGGTTTTAGAAAATCTATCGGGTTAAATTTGTATTGATTAGGTGATTGGATGATAGAAAGAGCAGCCTATTTCCTGGAAAATCAGATCCGCAATATGGAAAACAAAATTTATTAACGGCTCCCTTTACCGATCGTTTGGATTTTGAATACTTAGATGATGAATATTCGATGGATCGTTATAATGAGGATGGTCTTATTGTTTTGGATTTACCCGAAGGAAACAGGGATACTTTGATTTTGGATATGTATGCAAATAACAACTTTGTATACCAAACCGAATCTGGATTAACCTCTGCCAAGTTTTCACCAATTGATTTTATCAAATTTGACCACAAAGAAAACGACTTCCAAATGGTAATACAAAAAGAAAATTGTAAACATAGTTTAGTTCTAATTCTTTTCGTTGGTTTTCTGGCAGTTTCTTGTAATTCCTTAGGAATCCCTTTAGAAGAAAAGCGCCATCTGCCTATCAATCCAACAAATGGCTGTGAGATGACATCTGAAGAACGTAATTATCGAGTATTGTTCCTATTGCCCTTATACACCCATAATTTAAATTCCGACTCTGAATCCAAACAGGCTAACTCCTTTGTTTTGGAATCTAGATCTTATGCGAAACCTTGGGATATTTTGGTAACAACTTTGGGTTTTCTATTATCTTTTAACTCGTCTACCGAAATTAAAGTGTATTGTCCAAAGTCAGTGGTTTTGGATTCCATAAAAAATGAATCTAATTCGGACCATTCCGTTTCAAAGTTATCTTATTGGAAACCAGATGGCCAAACTACACCCATACAAATGGTCTCCTTTGTTCCTGATGATTATAAGATTACAGAAGAATCTAAATCCAAACTCGTTGCATTATCCCGAGAAATATTAAAGTCAGAAGAACCATTTAAAGTTGTGTTGGTTGGTAAATCGCAAACTACCGGTGATTTGGCCTACCAGGTTCGTCTTGTGAAACGTCGTTTTGATGAAGTAAAACAGATTTTAAGTAAGGAATCCATCGATGAAAATCGAATTCGCACATTTATCTCTGATCGCGAATCTAGCGGAATTAGCAAAGAATTAGCCGGTGAATCTCCTTCCACAATTCATATCTACCTTCTAAAAGAGTAAATTTTCGCTTTTCTTGTTTGTATTGGTTTTCTCATGATAGAATCAATACAAACAGATGTTGAGCATTGTGATTCCTACAGACAACGGAGAGAATACTCTGTTTCAAAAATCCCTTTTAGGTTTGGAGAATCATCCCAAGGTGGAAATTATTTCCATCAATCAATTGGCGGGAGTTTCTCGTGCGGAACGATTAAACATTGGCTTTCATAAATCCAAAGGAGACATGATACTTTTTCATCACCCACGTTCGTATTTACCAAAAGAAGCAATAGATGTTTTAATCGAGTTGAGTTGTCAAAAAGAACGTGAAATTTGTTGGGGAGGTTTCTTACATCAATTTGACAAAGAACATCTAATCTTACGTTTTATATCCTGGTATTCCAATTTCATTCGTTGTAAACAGAAGGGAATTGTTTATCTTGACCATTGTATTTTTTTTGATAAGAGGCTTTGGAATTCTGACTTAAAAATACAATCAATCTTTGAAGATACAGAACTTAGTTTAAAATTTCGTAAAGTTGTTTGGCCAAATCTTTTACCATATTATGCCATTACCTCAGCACACAGATATAATAAAAATGGAATTATAAAACAGTCGATACTGAATCAAATTTTAAAGTTGGGATATTTTTTAAAATTGCCATCTTCGTTTTTATACTCTTTATACCAAAGGTAAATTATTTTTGTATATATGACTTGCGTTAGTGGATCCGTAGGGCTTGGTCTGCCGAAGGCAGACGGAAGCGAATGCGGACCCCGGAGGAGCCCGACCCTTATTTTAAGGGATTATCTTTTAGAATTAAATTGGGAACGCCAAAAGAAAAAGTGATATCTGTAAAAGAGATTGATTACAGATGGTAATCACCGTTAGCTTCTGGCTGGTATTTGATGTTTGTAATTTGGAATTGGTTTACACCGCTTGGAATTTTCCATTGAATCACGTCTCCAATTTTGTAACCGAGGATCGCTGTTCCAATAGGTGCTAATACAGAAATTTTATTTTCTTCTGTGTTTGCTTCTTCAGGGAAAACCAATTTAAATTCTTGGAACTCTAACTCGTTCAAATTTTTAAGCTCAATCACCGAATTCATGGTTACGAAGTTTGGTGGAATTGTTTGTGAATCCACTTTTTGAGCTCTTTCTATTTCACCGAGTAGGTCTTTTATGTTTGGATCCATTTTGTTTCTTTTGGTATAATCCGAAATCATTTGTTTTAATCGGCTATAGTCAAAATGGGTGATACAAAGTTTACTTTTTGTGTTCATTTTATACTCCTTTTTGTTTGTGCAAAAACTTTAGACTATAAATAATAAGGATTTGGTGTCAAGATAGATAGTCTAAGGTATATATCTTGGTTCAAAATAATGGAATTTTATTTGACTTTGTAATCGTTTGTTTTATTGTTGCTATAGCAACAAAATGAACGACCCGTTTGATTTAGAAAACTCATACGCCTATCTTATTTATCGAACTGTGCGAGCATTGCGGCGTCAATTCATGAGATTAGCGTCTGCCAATGGGCTTGAGTTGTATCCAGAGCAGTGGTTTGTTTTGGTTCGTTTGATGAAACAACCAGGATGTAGCCAATCAGATTTGGGAAGGGATTTTGATGATAGACCGTCTATGGCAAGGGCATTGCGAAATATGGAAGAAAAGGGTTGGATAAAAATTCAATCTGATCCGGAGGATGGTCGGAAAAATCAAGTATTTCCAACAAAAAAAGGATCCGAAATCTACCAATTGATGGTTGCTGTAGTTACGGAGGAACGCAAACGAATGTTTAAAAAACTATCTTCGCATGACTTTAAAACTTTTAAGAGGATCATTGATCAAATTTATGAGGAATCATTAGTTTGATTTTTTTAAGCATATTGTTGCTATAGCAATAATATGCTATGTATGCATGAATAAAAATGTATTTGGATTTTTAGTGATTTTAGGAGGATTTATGATCACAAATCAAGTTGTAGCAGAAAAGAATGAGGAATCTTTAAGAAAAGAGTTTCTCTTTATCATGAAAAATATCGATGGAAGGAATGTTTCAGAAATCGAGTCGAAGTTTCACTCTGATTATGCAGATAGTGTTTATATTAAAGGAAATGGCCAAGTTTTTAGTTCGAATAAAACGAATTATATTCAATCCTTAAAAGACGGAAAAATCGGAGGAGTAGAAAGACAAGTTCATATTCATTCGATAGATTTTATAGATCAGTTTGGGTTTGTAAAAGTTGATTTGGAAAGTAATGTAATGAAATTTCAATCAATGTATACGTTTTATTTTGAAGAGAGAGAATGGAAGCTGATCAAGGCTGTGGTAGTGGCTGAGAAAAAATGAAAGTAATGTAAAGGTGTAAAATTTTTTCATTACTAATTTGACTTCAGAAGAGTTGTATGAAAATATACTTCACAACTCTTTTTTTTGTAAAAATAATCTTTTTGTCTTCTGTTAGAAATAGGAAAGGCTATTTTTTAGTTAGTGTCTGTGAAAGAGAACTAACTTCTTTATAGCGATAACAATCTTCGACATGGTCATTGACAAGCCCACATGCTTGCATATGTGCATACATTACAGTGCTACCAACAAACTTAAATCCACGTTTGATTAAATCTTTGCTAAGCGCATCTGACTCTTTGGTTGTTGCGGGAATTTCTTTTAAACTTTTTCGGTGATTGATAATTGGTTTATGGTTTACAAAACTCCAGATATAGATATCAAAAGAACCAAATTCTTTTTGGATTTCCAAAAACCGTTTTGCGTTGTTAACCGCCGCATTTACCTTTAGGCGATTTCGTACAATGGCTGGATTGAGAAGGATAGATTCTATTTTTTTATCTGTGAATTTTGAAACCTTATTAGGATCAAAGTTTTCAAAAACTTTTTTGTAACCTTCTCTTTTTTTTAAGATAGTAGACCAACTAAGCCCCGCCTGTGCACCTTCTAAAATTAAAAATTCGAAGTGGGTTTGGTCATCGTGAACTGGAACACCCCATTCTTCATCATGATACTTTATATATTGGTCGAATTTGAGACACCAGGAACAACGGATTTTTTCCACTTTTATATTTTAGATCTCTTTTAAAAATTTTTCAATGACTTTGTCTCTTTCGATTGATTTTTCAAAAAGAATTCCATAGTGGTTCGTTTTAATTTCTTCTCCTTTCGCAAATGGAATTCGTTTTAACATAGATAAAAAAGATGTTTTTGGTAATAAATCATCTTTTGGAAATAAATTCATCTCAGTAGCTCGCAGGATTAAGGTTGGTGATTGTATTTTTTCGAATTCTAATTTTTTGTTTTCAATCATTTTCGAGACTACTCTTTTGGGGTTTTTTAGTAAATATTTGAGAATGTTTTTCTTGTGCATAGATCCACCCATTTCTTTGAGTTCTTCTTCCATCACAAATTTAGGCATGTGGCATACATAACCATTGTTTGTTTTTTCTAGTTCCCGTCGGAAGTATTCTTCGATTTCATTGGTCCAGGTTGGAACTAGGGGAGAGTTTTTTACTAAATTTAAGTATTCTGAAATGTTAGAATATATGACATCTAATCTTTCGAAGGATTGTTGTAACACTTTCAAGACTTGTAGTCTTTTTGATAGAGATAGAAGTCCTCCACCGTCCATAAGTATCATTGCCTTCAAATCATTGGGATATAGGATTGCAAAACGAAGTGCAATCATGCAACCAAAGGAATGAGCAAAGAAAATGGGATTTTTGATTTTATAGTGTTTAAGAATTCCTTTTAGGTCAGCAAGATGATTTTGGAATCCATAACCTGATTGCGGTTTGTCAGATTTTCCTCTACCTCTTAAATCATAAGAGATCACTTTGTATCCCTTGCTGTATAATCTTTCTGCTAGAGGTCTCATTGAGTATAGATTTCCTGATAATCCATGCAAGCAAATGATTGTTTTTCCTTTTCCAGGCCAAATTCCTACATGAATTTTGACACCGTTGGTTGTGATAAATTCTTCCTTGTACTTAGAATTTTTAGTTTTAGGTGTAGCGGGATTCATTGATTCATGTTGAAAAAATTTCGATTCTTTCGTAAATGAAATTAGTTTAGCGAACTTCTTTTATATTATTTTTTATTCGATTTGTTCCTTTCTTCTTCTTTGCTTTTGTAATTAAATTGTCACATAAATTTATTAAATAGAATTTCTCTAAAAGGATTCATTTTAAGACTATGAGTTCTATCGGTTCTGAATCAGCATGGATTCGCGATTGTTAGTGATATAACGAAAGGTTCTTAGGTTAATATTAATGCTTAGAGGAATGAAACGTCTTAATCGATACGAAAACAGAATACTCAAAATAGTTAAGTTAGGTGGTAAATTAGTTCGATTCAAACAGTTCGGATTTTCTACAAAAACGGCAGAAGGGTTTCGATTTCCCATTTATGTTTTAGAAATTGGAAAAGAAAAGGCAATCAAACGTAATGTAGCTGGTTTGGTTGCAGGCGTTCATGGTCTTGAAACCATTGGAATCAGGGTATTATTAGATTTTTTGGATGATCTCTTTGCCCGCAAAACTTCCGAACTATACGAGGAAATTAAATCTGGTGAACTTGGAATCGTTTGTATTCCTATTCTAAATCCAGGTGGGGTCGCCATGAAACGTAGGTCAAATCCAGGTGGAGTTGATTTAATGAGAAATTCTGGTGTTGAAGCAGTGAAAGCCCCTTTCTTTTTTGGAGGTCATAAAATTTCGAATTTTTTCCCGTATTATAGAGGGAATGTTCTGCAAGCAGAATCAAAAGTATTAGATAGGTTTTACAACGAATATCTCTTACCTGCCGAAAACACAATGATTCCCGTTGTGGATATCCATTCAGGGTTTGGTGCTATCGATCATGTTTGGTGGCCTTATGCGAGCACACATTCACAATGTGCAGATGAGTTTTTGTTTCAAAAAATTGCCAATCATTTAACAACGAAATTTAATCATATTCTTTATAAATTTGGCCCGCAAAGTGAAACTTATACAACACACGGTGATCTTTGGGATCGTTTGTATGATGAATATCAAAAAACCAAAGGTAATGTGAGTTCGAATAGTTCAAGATTTCTTCCTTTAACTTTGGAAATTGGAACCTGGTCTGATATCCAACTTGATCCTTGGAAAGTTTTTAGGAAAAGAGGAATTTTTAATCCAACTAGGGAAACAAAACAAGAGTTAATCATTAGTCATAGAAAGTTTTTGGCAAATGTATTAAGGTTGGCAAAGATGAAACTTACCGACTTGGACTAGCTTTTTTAGCGGGAGCATGTTTTATTAAGTGAGATCTCTTCCCAAAAATTTTCCATTCCCGAGTAAATATTGGATCGCTCGAGTTACGTTTTCTTTTTTACTTTTCTCTGACTTTAATCCAGCAATGTATCTCATTAATTCATTTTGGAGTGAAGGGCTTAGTTTATAAAATTTTTCCTTTGCCTTCATATTTTTTTCCAAAGCTTCCTTGAGTTCAACAGAAATAGGATGGACTTTTTGGTTTGGATTGAATTTGATTTCAAAATTTGCACGGTCTCCGACTTCTTTTTTTGCTTTTTTTCGCATGGGAGTGTTTAAATACAAGCGCCAGTCGCCACTATATTTAACGAGTGTTTGAGTAAATTCAAAACCATCAATTTTCAGTGTGACACGAATTTTTCCTTTATCTGTTTTTGCCTGATTCATCAAAGATTCTAAAATATTTTTGGGTAAGAATACAAATGGATTGATGCCAATGATTTTTATTTTGGCAGAGAACTTTAAGTAAGGAAAATCGGGCATTCCGTTCTTTTACGAAGGTAACTTGCTTTAATCAATCATTTTTTGGGAAATTTCTTTCGGGAAGTGACTTTGAGGTTTATGTTCCTTTTTTAACAAAATTATCACTTTACCATAATCAAAATCCTGTTATAGTTTGTCCTCTGGGTAAATGTTTGGGTAACTTGGTTTCGGTAAATTATGTATCAAATCAGTGAAGTCTTAAATCTTATTTTTGATAGCGTAGGTTTACTAATCACGTTACGATTACTTACTGCTGGCTTAATCCCTAAATTTCATTTTTTGATCCTAGGTTTTTTATGTATTTGGCTAAGTAATATTTTTACAGTGGTTGAGGGTTTTTGGTTTCACGATTTTTTTAATCTTCTCGAACATTCCTTTTATTTTTTAGCTTCCATCCTTTTTTTGGTAAGTTTAAAAAAAGAAATATTGGTTTAGGGCCGTTGAAATGAATACTATAACTCTACTAAATCTTTCTTCTTTATTCGTATATCTAATCGCTATCTATATTATTATTAGAAAACTAATCGAGCGGCCAAGTTACAGAGGGGAAGGTGCGTTTGTTTTGATTCTTGCGATTATTCCGTGTTACGTGAGTGTGTCGAATGTTTTCGAACATGGATATTCGATCGACTATTTTGATGACTATGAAGGTTTTTTTAAAGATCTTTACGCTATGTTTTTCTTGATCTTTTTGTATGTGCATTCATTGAAAAAGGAACAAACTCAGAGAACCGAACATGAGAGACAAATTAAGTCTGATTTAAAATTAAAATCAAAGTTACTGACAGAAATTCATCACCGAGTCAACAATAATTTACAAATTATTTCTGGACTTCTCGCTATGCAGGTAGAGTCAGAAAATGATATTAAATTAACCACTTCGCTAGGATTGATACAGAATAGAATTATGGCGATTGCATCTGTTCATAAAATCATTTATGGATCCCCAAATCTACTTTATGTAGACTTAAATCTTATATTCAATTCGATATTGGGAAATTTAAAAGTAACTTATATAAACGAAAAAAACAATATCGAATTACATGAATTGATTGAAGAAGGGCTGGAGATGGACTTAGATCGAGCCATCCCTATGGGACTTATATTGAATGAATTGGTCTCTAATTCTTTTCGGCATGCTTTTATGAATCGTAATCGTGGTAAAATTGAGGTTAGTTTGGGTAAAATCGAGGATCAGTTTATCCTTGTGGTGAGTGATGATGGCCTTGGTATAGATAGTGCCGTGATGGATGGCAAAGGGATGGGCTTAACTCTTGTTAAGAATTTAGTGAAACAGTTACGTGGAACCATTAAAATAGAGAAAGAGAGTGGATTGGCAATCGAAATCAGATTCCCCATTTTAAATCAAAATCCAATACGCATTGAATGAATTGGATTTTGATTAGAATATAGTTAAGGGACTATTACTTTTGTTGTCAAATATGAATCTTTAAATCCTCCTGGTCCCTCTCGGACAAGATAGGATGACAAAACCACGCATGCATTGTTATAAGAAGTAACATCAAATGTGCTTAGGTTTGTTTGGTAGGCACCTATGCCGATAGGAGAAAAATGTTCAATATACTCAAGTCCTACTGGCCCGCTACCACCGCTTACTGTGGAGCTAGAAGAGTCTAAATATAAATACTCTTCGGTGGAAGTATCTACAGATGTTTTTGCAATATATTCCATTTGATTTCCTACTAAATTGACAACTAAACAATGTGTCGCACAGTTTCCGATAGTTGTAGGAGCTGTCAAACTACCGGCACAAGGTGATGGGGGAGGTGGTGGCGGAACAGTATCAATGCTTCGATTTCCTTTTGCGTCATTGGTAGAGCCCACTACAATGATTTTATATGGTGCATATAACTCACCTGAACTAAAGAAAAAATACCCGGCATATTTATCATACGAGCTAACCTTTATATAATTTATCACATTAAAATTATCTGCAGCCAGGCTAATTATATTGGGTCTACCCAAATAAGCATCTAATCGTTTGAAAGCAGATAGGTCGGAATCTGCTTGAAATTTGACACGGATGATTTGGTATTCTGTTGGTATTCCGCCGCTATATGAGATAGAGCGCTCCGTTTCATAACTTACATTTGGTAAGGTTATGGAATTTGGTGGGATAGTTGGAGCGTTAGGTGGAGTGGATGTAATTTCTCGAATAGAAATAATTTTCCCTTCCTTTTTTAAAGTCAGGTAGAATTTGAATTTTTTTGTGTAATCAGAATAAGAAAATACAATTGAGTTGTTATTGAATGAATCCTCTATTTGTGTGATCTGACCTGTAATCATTCCTGTTTTCGAATTGTAGGAGATTTCATTAGGATTTCCCATATATCCTACTATTGATTCTGAATCTTCTTTCGTAGTTTTTAATTTATATTCTATCACTATGTCTTGGAATTGTAAGTTTCCATCTTTTCTGTAATAAGTAGTAGATTGCACTGATTGGAATTTATCTTCAAGAGTTGGTTCGGCAGTAGCTCCAGATAAACTCAAAAGAGAGAGGACGGAAATATTGTTTTTAGTAGACTGGCCGTTACACGAAATTTGGAGGAGTGAAAAAATTGAAATCAAAAACAAATTAAATAAAAACATTCAATCTTATTAACAATTGGAGGAAAAAGTTTATTCACAATTAGTAATAATTCGTGTTTAAAAAATTATTTTTTTAATAAGAACATTAGAATATAAAAAATAATCTCTATATAATAGAATTAATGATTAGGTTAGAATGAATCATGGATACCACTACAAGAAAACTTCAACTTCCGTGGCAAGACAGTATTTTCATTTTATAAATTTAGGATTTCGCCTAAGTTCATCAGGCAATGCGTAGCGTATTCTTGGAAAGGAAATTTGCCTTCTGGGTCTATGTATATGGTTTCCACACCGGCAGCCTTACCCGCACTTAAATCAAAAAGATAATCTCCGATCATAACCGTTTCTTTTGGGTTCGCTTGCCAAAGATCCATTAACCGAAAAATCCCTTCTGGGTTGGGTTTCGGTAAGGCACGTTCTCTACAAAAAATAAAATCCGGTTGGAAAAAATGAATTAAACCTGCAGCCTTTAAAGTTTCGATCGAATTTGAAAAACTATTTCTTGTTAGTATACCTACGTTTTTTGTTTTTGCGTTGAGTTCTCTTAATAAATCGGTACTTCCAGGGGAAGGGATGGATAACTTCGCAATTTTTAGTTCAATGGAATTCAAGAGGACGTGTTTCTTTTTTGCCTCTTCTGTCGGAAGTTTAGATAATGAAGTGAGTATATCTGTATCTAAAGGAATTTCTAGTTCCCGTTTGATGGCGTCAAAATCATGTTTGGCGATTGTTAAAGTGCCATCCATATCAAAAATCCAATTCTTTTTCTGTTGTAATAGTCGCATTGTGGTTTCTTTAGAGGTCGGCTTTTGAGTTTATATTTCGGAAAGAGTTTTTTTCATTCATTGGAAGACTGATAAAAAATGGCTTCGGAACCAAAGACAAAATTCGTTTTTGTAGGAAATATTCATGAATTTCATGTAAGGATAAAGAATCGATCCATTGTGACAAATTTGTTTTTGAATAAATTGTACATAAAGGTTCTAGAGTATTCATTTGGGTATATAAAATGCCAGAGACTTTTTTTGGTTGTGACTTATCTGTTTCTAAAAGTATTTGAATCGTTTTTTTCTATACAAAAGACAAATCATTATTTGCTGATTAGTAAAAGAGAAAAAGACTCAGAATCATTTTGGTGCCGGTGGACCCACCTTGGAGTTTTACCAGTTGAGAATTGCCAAAATACAGTAGACATTCGTCTAAATTTCCATGAAACAAACAAACACTCCCGAAAGAACTGTATTCCAAACGGTACTTCGTATTTTACTTGGTGCTTTTTTGGCTTTCGCTGGAACAGGTCACCTAACATGGCATAGAACTGAATTCTTAGCTCAAGTTCCAACTTGGTTACCTATCAATGCTGATTTAGTCGTCTTACTCTCAGGAGTGGTGGAAATTAGTTTAGGTTTGTCGTTGATTTTTCTTCGCAGCAAACAAGTGCAAGTTGGTTGGATTGTTGCTTTGTTTTTTGTTTTGATTTTTCCTGGAAATATATCTCAATATATGAACGGAATAAGTGCTTTTGGTTTAGATACTGATAGAGCTCGGCTCATCCGATTGTTCTTTCAGCCATTACTCGTCCTCTGGGCCATTTGGAGTTGTGGTTCTTGGTCCGCTTTTAAATTGAATCGAAAATCCTAAAGATTTACGATCTAAAGAAGTTAGCGGAAAGCTAAAACAATGTAGGCCCAGGATTAATTCCTTAGATTAAAAATATTTTTTATGTTCAATGATGAGGCATCGGTTGGAAACAACTCGAATGCCTGCCTCTTCAGCTTTTTTTTCAGCTTCTGGATGAGAAATACCCAATTGTAACCAGACGACTTCTGTCCCACCTAATTCTAAAATCTCATCGATCACTTCCGGAATTTTATCCGAGCTACGAAAAACATCAATGAACTTTCGATCTTGCTTTGGTATCTCTTTTAGGTTTTTATAAATAGCGAAACCACCTACGTTGTGTTCTTTGGGATAGGTTCCAACCACTTCCCATCCTTTGTCCCGAATGTAGACAGGTACATAATGACTAGGTTTGGATGGATCATTGCTAAGTCCGTATACACTTATTTTCTTATAGGTTTCCAGGAGGGATTTGATTTCGGCATCAGCTACATTCATAACGTTAGTATAAAGGATTGATCGGGAATTGCAAGTCTGGAAATTACTGTTCTACACAGATCAATTGTTGGTTACTTGCGTTACATAGATCAGCAGACCAACCAGCAGTAATATCAGCAATGGCTGTTGAATTTCCTTGGCCCATGACTCCAGAAAAAGAACCAGTATTATTTCTCCATAAATCACAAGTATTACTTGTATTTGTTGTCCAGTTAGAGTTCAATCCTGTCCAATACTTTGAGTTAGCCGAAAATCTTCGTGATAAAGTAGAAGTAAACAAACCCGCCGAATTTGTCGTACCAATTACGCCTTCTGATTGACGATAGGTTCTATTCGGTGCAAAGACCCAATCAATTTGTCCATCGCCAATTTGCACTGATAGACGCTCTCCTTGTTACTCCATCGACTACCATAGCTTTATAAATGCCAGTTCCAGGATAATTCCCTTCGGAAGAACATAAAGTATCAAAATTTTTGGCACTACCTGGGTTAGGGGGATAGCCTGAATTCGAAAGATAGATGTTACATGGATCTCATGTAGGTGCGCACGTAACTGAAACAGAATTTATATCAGAATTTTTAACTATACCTTCTTCGTTTGTAATATTACAAAACAAACCCGTAGGTAGGTAGGTTGGATACTTTTACGATCTAGGTGGATCCGCTAGTAATTATGTTCGCAAAGGATAAACTTGTTTTACCGCTTTCAACTGACAAAGATACGATTTCATTGAGTGAGAGTTTTAGTCCTGAGCTATTTAAACCTGAAACAGAACCAGATACTAAGTAAGGTAATATCGTTGGTATGTAGTCTTTATCGCAGACTGGGGAACTATCCTTAGTTAGAATTTTTGAAACTTGAACTTCTTTAAAAAAAATGAATATATTTAGCAACCTTTGTCTCTTTGGATTTATCGTGGGACCTTAAATGGATTGTTTTTTGATTGTCAATAAATTGCAATGGTTTAATATCTTGAATTTTCTATTTAAAGGATTAAATAATACCTATGCGGCGGATTGACTTTTTAAAAAAACTTTCTTTTACTGCCTTACTTGTCGCGGGAATCCGTAATGAGGTTGGGGCAGAGTCCGCATCCGTCGTTAAGGATTCATCCACAAATAGTTTAGACGTTCTTCCCACTTATTCTATGTATGATGCAGAAGAGGTTACCTCCTCTCTCATTGTCAAAATTTTTAAAACTGGGATGGATTTAGATTTTTTTTTGGCGATATTTGCTACGGAATTACAAAGTCTTTATCCATTTGTAGAAAACTCAAAAGTTACAAGTTATCATTCATTGTATTTTACATCTATCCGTTGTGAGGTTGTTTGTCATCTTACAATGATACTAATGAGAGTATGGCAGAACTTGTGTCTTAGTTATGGTTTGGAGGGTTACGATAAAAAGGAATTGGAATCTGATTCAGTCCAAATTCAAAATGGAATTCTCGAATTTGGAAAAAAGTTCAAAGTAGGTGATATAGACCACTTTATAAAGGACGGTGGTGATACAGGAGAGATACAGTCAACCTGGACATGTTTAGTTTCTTGGTTTGGATCTCAAAAAAATGAATCAATCATAAGTTATCCTCTAATTTTAAATGTAACAGAAAAATGGAGTGAAGTCGAAGGTTCAGTTGGAACTCCTAGATACAACGAATCGTTTGTATCAGAAATTTTAGCTTTTACAAACATGTTTTTATTTCAATTGGATTCAATAAAAGCAAGATGGCACCAATATGCAGTTCGGTATTATTATTTGAATTTTGCACAAACTAAATTTGAGAACCATCAAAGAGAATTCCAAAAATCAAAAAAAATGATTAAAACGGATGCTGTTTTTTTGAATGGTTCTCTTTCTTTAGAGTCTGCCATAAGAACTATAAAAGATAGAGCATTTCAGATGCAAAGTGGAGTGTATCATGATTTGGACAGACAAAACCAACAAATGGTAGTATCAACACTTGTTCAGGTAATCGAACAGATTTCAAGTGCCACTCGAGGAGAAAAGGATATTTGTAAAAGATTAAAGTTGTCAGATCACTATGGTGGTATCATCACCGTTTCCACTGCTGCTATGGCGACTTATTCTCTTTCCGTATTAGAGGATGCACTTGCCATTTTACAAATAGAACGTAAGTTACACTTTCCTTAAATTATTTATGAAGCTAATATATAACCTTGTATTGTCTTTAAGTTCATTTAGAGAGTTAATTATCTATAAACAAATTCTAAAGGCTCAAAGAAAATTTTCCCGTTTTGATAGTGGCCTTTTCGATTCAAAATCTGAATATAATAGTATCCTTCGAACCGATACAAATCCGAGTTCTGCTTTAAGAATAAAGGTAGTCAGGAGGTCTCCTGAAGCTATTGAATCCAGATTAAAGTTTATGGCTGCCACTGCGAAGTCGTTGGAAAGATTATATCAGACACAGAAAGCAAAAACAACTTTTGAAAAACAGAACTTGCTCATCAAAAAAACTTTAATCTATTTGGATACCTTACTTGCGATAACCTTTCGATTATCAGCCATCTTACAGTTGGATGTGCCAAAAAAATCAAATAATATCGATCTCCAAAATGAAGTTGAGTTATTAATTGATGAAGTGAATCGAATTGCTTCGACTGCAAAGTTTAATCGTATGAAATTGTTTGAGGGAGATTTTGCTAAATCTTCAAGAATAGCTTCTATGTGGTTTATCAATGAAAAAAATGGTGAACTTTTTAGAATGTATATTTCTACTATGACTTCCTTTTCGTTAGGATTAACTTCATTGAATGGAATGCATTTGACTTTTTCTAACCCCATTCAGGCCCAAAAAAAAATCGATGCAGCAATTAATCGTATTAACGAAGAACGAAAACGGATTCAATCTGTTCTTGATTGAAGTTTGAAAATTGAACTCTGAATTTGTAAATTTATTTCGTCCTAATGGTGATAAGGAAAAGTAGGTTTAGGTTACAGTTTATACATGAATACTCTTGAAACAAAATTTTATGAAATGCGCGCTAAAAAGAACAATTCTACAGAGGATTCTTTTGCGTTATTTGATGCTTTGGAGACAGTTACAATCGAAGATATGATGGGAATGTGGCATGGCTCTGGATTTCATACAGGACATACTATGGATGGAGCATTAGAAACATTTAATTGGTATGGAAAAAAATTTGAGGATGCAGATAACGTTCATCCATTGGTTTTTAAATCCTTTGGCAAAACCTTATTTAAAGTAAATCCTTCTTTAATGCCTGTTCGGTTGGCGACGCTAATTCCTTCTACGAGTTTATGGCCCTTAAAATATTTGTTTTTATTGGTTCGTTTTTTGTTTCAAACATCTAAATCGAAGGCTCGTGTGCGTCGTATAGAGTTTCGTGGTCAGCTTACCGCTGCGATGATTTATGATAATCTTCCTATTCATGATGTATTTAAAAAGGTAAATCAAAATACTTTGTTTGGATGTATGGATTATAAAGGAATGAAACAACCTTTCTTTTTTGTTTTAGAGAGGGATAAATAACGGAAACTTGGATCATTGTTAGTATTTTATTAAATACACCAACAATGATCTAAAGAATCATTCCTTTATTAATCGTTTAGCCAAGCGATTCCTGCGTCTAAACTAGGTACGGATTTTAATTCCACATTTCCTGTTTTTAAAGTTTGGTCATCAATGGAAATGGCGGCTAATGCCGAGTTCGGTACAACAACTGCCATTTTTCTTAGGCTAGAGTTACTTGCTTTGGGGAACCAATTGACATTTACCCATTCTTGCGCAGAGCGAGACACAAGGCCCATCCTTCTTGTATCTGCAAGCCACTTACGGATATTGAATTTATGAATTATATTCAATGCTTCATTTAAAATTTCGATATATTTATCTTCGCTGAAATTGGGAGTCCAAACTACCTCTAATAAATCTTTTTCTTTGATATAGTAAATGCTCCCGATTTCGGATCTAAATTGAAGTTTGTGTGTTGTTTCATCTCTATGGGAAATGGAGGACTCATCGGAAACGATATTTGTTTTAAAAAGATCAACCATTGCAATTAATTTGTCTGCAGTATTGGCAATGGTAGTGATTTTTTCTGCAAAAAGATCGCTGCTTTCAGAATTACTAAAAGAAGATTGGCTTATGGAAGATACAGATACCATTACTTCGTTTGTAGCAGTTTTATGTTCTGTTACCGCATCTTTGATTTCTTCAGATCTTTCTTTTACAAAGACTGCCTCTTTAAGAAGTTTTGTCTTTAAATCTTTTTGAGTATTCACAGAAGAATATACTTCTGAAATTTTTTCCGATATGGAATCGATGTTTCCTATGATCTCTTGAATTTCCATTGTCGTTTTTTCAATCCGTTCTCTCCCCAAAGAAACATCGTTTTGATTTTTTTTCATTAACGAATCGATTCCTTTGACGGCACTTGCAGTTCTCTCTGCTAGTTTTGAAACTTCTTCAGCTACAACTGCAAATCCTCTTCCTGCGTCTCCAGCTCTTGCAGCTTCAATAGACGCATTTAGTGCTAACATATTTACTTGTTCGCTGATTTTTGCAATGACATCTACCGTTTTCGAGATTTCAAGTGAACTTTGTGATAAATTATCCATTGCTTCATTCATCGTTCGCAATGTATTTTTACCTGCTTCTGCCCGTTCAATGATATTTTTGATGGAATCAAGAGTGCCTTCCACATGTTCGCTAGTTCTGTCGATCGCAAGTGAGAGATGGTCTACTTCTGAAGTTAAATTATTCATACTTTGCGAGTTAGTTTCTGCAATATTAGAGATTGAAACTGCAACTCCTGAAATTTCTTCTATAGATGCTGATACTTGTTCTGTGGCAGCAGATTGTGATTGTAAATTGCTAGAAAAATCAAGAGTCACCAATTTCATTTTTTGTGAATCAGAGGAGAGCATATCTGCAGATGTTTTGATATGTTGAATGAGTTCTCCTTGTGCTTGTAACATTCTATGAAAACTTATATAAAATTCTGATAGTAAATCGTTTTCTTTGTAAGGAATTCTCACTTGTAAATTGCCTAGTCCCACTTCTTTAAAAGCAACTTCTAGTTTAACAAAGATATTGCTAAACCAAGAGCTAATTAAAGATCCAAATATAAAAATCAAAATAAGTAGAATGAAAATTCCACTACCGATAGTGATTGTTAAATTATCAGGTAATGCATTCTGTAGTTTTAAAACTAAAATTACACTGAAAAGCAACGCAGAGCCAAAAGCCAAATAGGAAAGGAAAAAATATAATTTTAGTTTCGAACGCATAAGTTTTCTCATTCCAGTTTTTTCATAAACAATGGGGATGCTAGCCTAAAAATGAAGAAGTTGAAATTTTGGTTTTAATTAGTGACATAATGGAAAGCTAATGATTAGGAAATTCCAATTGTGTTTTTACGAATAGTTTTGTATTTAGTCCGTATCTTTTTTCTACATCATTCAACGAATGTTCAAATTGATTGAATGCTTTTTTCTTTTCTGGTATTTCTAAGATCGTATGGTTTTTTATATTTTCCTCTTCCTTCACCTCGGATAAAAATTTGATTCCTGATTTTGTTTGAATAGGATGATTTCCATATCTAATGGTAATTGTTTTCGATTTATAAGTTCGAGAGTAAACATCGGCCACCAACGCTAAGGAAATTTCGTCAATACCATCATAAATAGGAATCTCTAACGTTTCATAATCCCAAAAGAAAATTAGATTTTTTGTAGCCGTTAGATATTGCCTCCAATCAAAATAAAATTCATCACTATTATGTTGAGAATTCCATTCTGTGATACCAAGCATTAGTGCGATTTCATCTGCTTTTTTCCTGCCTCCAAGTGCTTCCACTAATGCTAAGGATATGGGGATAGAAGCAGTCACACCTGCAGTGGTAATAATTCTTTGGTCTTGAACGTATCTTTTGTTTTTTATCCAAATTGAATCTGAAAATGTAGAAGATAATTTTTCTTTGGAATACCAATGTCCTGTTGCATGTTTATTCTTTAATAATCCTGCATAACCTAATGTCCAAACACCGTCGCATACACCAACAATAGTGGCTCCTAGTTTATATTGTTTTTGAATCCAATGAATGATATTTCCGTTTTTTGCATTATGTATGGCGGGAACTATAACAATATCGGATCCCTCCGGATAAAGTATGTCAAAGTCTTCTAGAGATGTGTTGTTTTCCATTGAGAGTGCAGGGAAAAAATCTATTTTCCCTCTTTTATCAGCGATAGCATATACTTCCGCTAGATAGGAACGTTTTAAAATTCCATAAGGAACTATAAAGTCTGTGAGTTCTGTATATTGATTTTCTCCAAGTACAACGATGATTGGTTTCTTGTGTGTTGGTTTATTTAAATGAACTTTTACTTTATTTTCATTAAGTTTAAGTGAGTCTCCCCATAGGTTTAATGTCAGGAAAGAAAACATTAAAAGGGTGAATAGTTTTAAAGATATTAAGATAGGTCGTTTTTGATTGAATTTTGGTTTTATTGAGGGATTTTTGTTACTAAGTTTCATACAGGAATTATTTCATTTTTATTAGAAACTGTCGTCCGTGCGTATACGGATGGAATACAAAGTTTTAGTTTTTATATAAAAAAATAGACAACGTACTTTTTCTTTTCTTAATTGTTTTATGAATTTGATTCCTTTGGCAGGAGCATTGGTTGCGTTTCTTTTGGCTGTTTCCCATTGGATCGAAACGATGCAACGCCGAAACAATGGAAAACCATTTACAGTTTTCCCTACTTTAATTTCTCAAAAACAAAGCACTGGCGTAGTAACTTTTGTTTATCACTACGCAGCAACTTTTTTATTCCTTACTTTAGGAATATTACAAATTCATATCTATGCAGAATTATCTGGAGAGATAAAGTTATATCGATATTTTTTTGGGATTCATATCCCCTGTTTACTTTTGATTGGTCCTTTGGTTTATATTTACTTTGAAGAAATGAGTGGAGGTGATTTTTATAAAGTTAGTCCATCCCATTTTTTGCCAAGTATAGTAAGTTTGTTCATCGTTTATTTAATTCGTTCTGACGATTTTCAGTTATTTCCAACAGGTTTGTTTACCCAAAACAAAAATTATAACTTTGAATATTTGATCCATTTTTTGCTTGGTTTTGCAGTTCTATCTATTTTGGGTTATATGGTTTCTATTTTTACGCGAGTGTTTCGATGGAAATTTAGCTCTAAAGAAAAGTTAGAAACTTCTTTTTTCCCTTTGATTTGTCTTTTGGTTTATTCGTTGTTTGTTGTTATTTCTTTTGTAATTTCCCAGCTATTTTTTATGCAAATTTTTGTTTTAGCCTGCTTCGAATTAACATCTCTTTTGATTATAATTTTATTGTTTAGAATGAATCATAAAGAAATCGTTCCTAATTTTAAATCAGAAGTTCGAATCGCTCGTTATCAAGAAAGTAGATTGAGGGGATTAGATATAGGCCAAACTTTGCAGAGATTAGATGATATAATGAATTTAGAACAGCTCTATTTGAATGAAAATCTAAGTTTACCGATTTTAGCAAAACGATTGGATTTACATACGCACCAACTTTCGGAGATATTAAATGTTCATTTGAATTCTACTTTTCGTAATTATGTAAATCATTTTCGATTGCAGGAAGCCGCAAGGCTTCTTTTGGAAAAACCTGACATGACTATCATAAGTGTCATTTATGCTTCTGGATTTAATTCTAAATCTTCGTTTCACAAACTTTTTTTAGATCGTTTTGGTCAATCACCTCAAAATTATCGATCGTTGAAAAAGTAAAATTACTTACGTTTGCTTTTCTTTTTGGCTTTTACCGTGACTTTTCGCTTTGGTAGATTCTCTTTTAATACCGCTGCAAAATATTCTCCAATCACTTTGTCAGACCATGAATTCGCTTTTAATCCTTCGAAGTAAGCAATATGACTTCCTCGTTTGGTATGAACATGAATTGTGTTGGGAAGTGTTTCTAACCAATGCAGGTTCTCCAATACATTTTGATTCACACAAATTGGATCATCTGCTGAATTCAAAACAAGAAGAGGGGTTCTTATTTTATTTGCAACTAACACGGGATTGGAATGGTAATAATAGTTTTCTTTATCTTTGTATCCAGAAATTGTATGTAGTTTATCTTGAAATTCTCCGATGGTTTTGATTTTTAAAAGTTCCTCTATACCGCTTAATGTAGATAAACTTTCATAGTGATTTTTTAAAAAATAATTAATCATTCTTTGCCCCATAATTTTACTATATACTGGGTGAACACGATGAAACGCTTTTTCAATATCATAAGCAGGTGAAACAGCTACCGCAGCGGCAAATTTGCTTTGTACTCCTGCCTCACCTAAGTATCTCGCAAGTAGTCCTGATCCTGCGGAAATACCCACTCCAAACATTTTTCTCTTAGGAAATCTTTTTTGAATATAGGTCAATTGTTCCTTTAGGTCGGAGGTGGAACCCATTGTATTTATTTTTGGTTTGGTGAGTGGAAGATTTCCATGTCCTCTGCGAATACATACAACAACAATCCAACCATATCGTTCTCTTAAATATTTAACAGTTGATTTAACATCCTGTTCGTCACCGCTGATTGTATGAAATACTACAATAATTGGTAAATCACTGTTAGTTGCAAGGTCCTTTGTTCCTGACCATGCAAGTCCCGTAATTCCAGCATCTTTCATTTTTAATTGTTCAAATTGATCATAATGATATGGTTTTGTTCTATATTCGCGTAACATTAGCAGAAATAACATCAGATGTTGGTTGAAACACCAAAATGTTGGATAATACTTTTTGGTCAGAACTGGCGATCTTTCAATCACACGTAGTAAAAAATCGGATTCACTAAACCTAAGAACTGGGGTTTCAACAACTTCCTTAAAGTAATAAAATAGAAAACTAAAAGTTAGGATGGTAAAAATTGTAAACAACGGGTGATTGGCGATAATTTCCATTATTCTCTCTTATTGATAAACGAGTTTAGAATTCAGTTCGCGCAAAAATTCGATATCAAACTTTACCACTTTGCGGTCATACGTGACAAGGCCATTGATTTCTTCTTCCACGTCGCTCACTTGTGTATAAATGGATGCACTTAATCCTTTTTCAATAAGAGGAATTAGTTCTGTTTCGAAAAGTTTTCGGTATTCAGTTTCTAAACTTTTTTTGTCGGGAAGGATTTTATAGCCAAAAAGTTTTTTATCATCGAAGACGTGACCTTCTGTTTTTAGTGAGTAACCACCAAACTCAGATAGTACGATAACTCGGCTTTCGTTTTTGGGAACTTTTAGCTTTTGGTAGTAAAGGTGTAAGCTTTTCAGATCACTACTATTTGGCCCTTGGTCATACCACCCACTGACACTATCGATGGTTCTAGTATTGTCTAGTTTTCTTAACTTCTCAGTTAGTTGGACGCTGTCGAATTGTCCCCAACCTTCATTAAATAAAACCCAAACAGATAAGCTGACAGTATTTTTTAATAAATTAACGGTTTTGTCCATTTCCGAAATAAATTCGTTTCGACCAACTTCATCCGTTCTATTTAAAAATTTATACTTAGTGTCCTTTGTTTTCCAACCAATAAAAGGTAAATAAGCAACCTTCCATGTTTCATAGGCACCACCTCCACAGACAAAATCTTGCCATACCAACATTCCGAGTCTGTCACAATGGTAATACCAACGTAATGGTTCTATTTTAATATGTTTACGTAACATATTAAAACCCATATCTTTCATCAGTTTGATTTCTTTTTCCATTGATTCGTCGTTTGGTGGAGTGAGTAGTCCTTCTGACCAGTAACCTTGGTCGAGTAAGCCATTATGGAAATATGGTTTGTTGTTTAAGAATAACCTTTTAAATTTCCCATCGAATCCTATGGAGAATTTTCGCATTCCAAAATAAGATTTTATTGTATCACCAGGCGTTTTGATCAGTAAACCGTAGAGTTTTGGATGATCCGGTGACCAAAGTTCCATATTTGGTATATGGATATTCGCATTTTTTTCGGAAGATTCTGCAATTACGGTTTTACCATCTAATACTTGTATGGTGATTTTGGGGCTTTCTGTAGTTACTAATATTTCCACAGAATTTGAGTCTATGTTTGGCGTTATTTTTATATCTTTTATGTAATCATTGGAAACACTTTCCATCCATACGGTTTGCCAGATGCCCGATTGTGGGGTGTACCAAATCCCACCTCGTTTTAATTTTTGTTTTCCTCTCGATTGCGTTCCTGTATCAGTGGGGTCTGTCACCGTAAGTTTAATTTCGTTTTTCCCAATTTTTATGTATTGGGAAATATCAAAAGAGAAAGGTAAAAAACCACCTTTGTGCGAACCTACTTCTTTGCCGTTAATGGAACAGATACAAGAATAATCGACAGCACCAAAATGGAGTAAGGTGATGTCTTTAATAAAATCAGTAGTGAGGTCAAACTCGCGTTCGTAAACTAATTGTTCATTTGGCTGAAGAATAAAATGCCCAAGACCACTTGCTTTAGTTTCCGGTGAGAATGGGACATTAATTTTATATTGGCCTTTTGGTTCATTACTTCGTGTGAAGTGAGTTAAATTCCATTCTCCGTTTAAGTTGATATAACTATCACGTTCTAGTTGCGGTCGTGGGTATTCTGTATGGGAAATAGTTTTCATTAAGATTGTTTACCTCGGAATAAAAACGAAAGAGGGAAAAATATAAGTAAACAAAAGAGAGTTCCCGCTAAAAATATTTCCGGCGCCGGTACATGTGCAGTGGCTCCATTGACGGGATCAATGTAAGTAAGGTTTGTTCTTTCGTTGATGGTTTCACCGATCATAGGACCAATATACATAGGAATCAATACGAAAAAGATCATACGAATTCCCTGGAGTTTCCCTGTATTTTCTGTGGGGGTGTTGTCACGAATTTGTGCACCAAGTAAGGCTAAAACTTGTACAAATCCAGTTATTAAAATTAAACTTGTGATTCCTGTTGTCCACATAACTTGCGTTTTTAAATTTAAGTCGATAGTTTTGGACATTATATAAAGAGATAACATTCCAAGTATATAAAGTAGGGAAAAATAGATTAATAACTTGTCTTTGTTTTTCCCATCAAATTGTTTTCCAAGAAGAATGGTGATGATACTTGCTCCTAGGATAACCCCAGCCAGTACTATTGAATATTGAATGGCATCAAATTTTAAGTACTCCTGCATATAGATAATGAGATATGGCATATAAACCTGACTAGCAATTCCATAAATCCCCATGGCAACAAAATACAAATATAGTCTTTTGTTTTGTTCCATTACACTAAATTTGAAACCGTAACTTATGTCAGAGAAAAAGTTTGTGTTTTGTTTTTTTAGGTTTGGATTGTCTTTAATAAGCCAAATGCCAATGATTCCAGAAACAGACATCATGGTTCCAACAGCGACAAATAGTCCAGGATATCCAAGAGCATTCACAATCATTCCAAATCCACCAGCCACTATTAACATTGCAACAAGAGGCATTGCTGACAAAACTCCTTCTGCAAGGCTTCTCGCATTTTCTGTGTTATCTGTTACAAATGCATTAAAGGCGGCGTCATTTGCAGTGGATCCAAAGGCTGTCATAATACAATCAAGTGTGATGACTATTGCAATTGTTAGGTTAATAATTTGGGAATCCTCGGATAACCCAAACCAAATGGAAGTATTTTCTTTAGAGATAAATGCAAAAGACAAGGTAAGTAATCCCCAAAGTAAGTAACCTATGGAAATGAAATACCGTCGATTCCCTGCTTTGTCGGTTAAAATTCCAGCGATGAGAGTCGTAAAGGTGGCAACGATCCCACTCAGTTGGACCATCAGAGTTACCGAAGACGTGTTCTTTGCGATGGTATTGTAAATGAATAAGTTAAAATACATATTCTCTACAGACCAAGCAATTTGCCCGACAAGTCCAAAAAGAATCAATACAGACCAAAGGCGGCCGCTTAAATTATGAGTGTTCATCACCGCATAGTGTCGGAGAAGGATGGTATGGTTGGCGACAAAAATTTTGACATTCGTTCCATTTTCTTTGATAGCGGATCCAATTACATTTTTTAAAAGACCTTCCCGAATTGGAAACCTAACCATTGGTGTTGTTGTGGAAGTCCTTTTCCCGACTGAAAGTCGATTGTTTGAAAGTTATAATGAACTCCTGCTAAAAAGCCTGCATTGGATACGGAAACAAATCCAACTTTGATAAACCCCACAGCACGTTTTAAATCAGCAACATAGGTTTTTTCGTCTCTAAATTCAATTTCATCACGTAATAGCTGTAACAAAATTTCTCTTTGTTTGGGATCCAAGATAAATTGAGATAACACTTCGTAAGAATAAAGTCTTATTTGTGGCGGCAACTTCCCACCTTCTGGGCGAAAGATCGAATAGATAGCCAACGCACGAGCGTTATCTGGTATTTGGTCCCATTGTTCAGCTAATTTATTTAAAAGGAATAAACGAGTTGATTTCTCAATATCCTCGGCACCGTTAAAAATATTGTTAAATAAAAGATAGTTAATCCCAATATTGTATGGGTTATTAGTTCCTTTTACTAAAAATTCATTAAACAAAATATACCTTTGTAGAGAATTTTTTCCATTATCTTCTGCTAAAGTTTTATATTGAATCTCTCTTTCACCTGCTTCTGGAGTTGGATTATTTAAGTAATTATCCCAATTGCTAAAGGCAGTGTTTCTATTTTGGGTTTTATAAGATTTGTCTGATCCCATCAACCCTTGGATGGTCGCATTATAAAATTGAAATGTTCCTCCTGGATTCACATAAAAATACCAATAACCTTTGCCATCTTCATGAAGGATCGGAGGACCTGGTTGTAATGCAGAACTTCCGGGGCCTGGCGTTTTGTCTACATTTCCAAATCGAAAGATAAGACCAAATGAAGCATCAGCTTGAATATTTCCTAAGTTTAAATTATATTGGGTCCCAAAAAATCGATGATGGAACTTTCTTACTTCTGTACGAAGTGCACCAGAATAAGAATTAGGAATTTGTGTATCCCAACCTTGAGGAGTAGGGGAACCAATGAAATTATGGAAATTCATTTGCGCTGATTTGCCACCAACGGATGGGCCTATCATTCCAAGTTCCAATTCTGTAATGATACTTGTATCCTCAGTTGCCGTTGTTAATGAGTTACTAAAATATGCTCGACTCGCATATGGCCTGTCACCATAGGAAACATCCGCCTTTTGTATGTTTGTTGGTGTGTAGAATTCTTGTCCAAGTGCAAATCCTTGAAGATACTTGGTGGTTTTTGATGGAGTAATAAATAAATCATTCCAATAACCAAGTATCCTTCGTGTTGGATTCGTTTCTCCCGCAGTCATATTAAATTCCAAACGAGATCCGTTTGTATAATATTGATCTGAAAAACCGCCAAAAGCATCGTTTTCCATAATCAAACGGAATTGGTATTGGTCCTTTGCTTTAGCAAGAGTATTCTCAATACTAGATTGAGAATACTCTGTGGATTTCACCAAATTTGGTTTTTGATTTTCCTTCTTTGGTGCTGCATCCAGATTCAAGCTCGCAATCAAACCAATAAAACAAAGAAAATGAAAAACCTTTATGTTATGAAAAAAGTTTAGGATTCTTTGGGACCTTCTGAATCTGATTTCAAATAAAGATATTTTTCTGCTATAAAAGTCCCGAAGGGAACAACAGATGCAAGTGCCGCTAACAATGTTTTTTTCATTTTCCATTCTAACTCTACTTTGACTTGAAACAGTTCTACCAAATATAAAAGGAACAATAAACCATGAATGAGTCCAACTATCTTGTTTGGTTCTGGGTTTTTGTATATGTATTTGAGAGGCATGGTTACAAAAAGAATCGTGAGAAAAGAAAGACCTTCTAAAAAAGCTAAAATACGAAATCGTCCTAGTTTGGTTTGGAGTAAAGAAAACACTGCCACTTCCTTGTCGTTCAATATAACCCAATTTTTTGGATTTCTCTGATTCGTCTGCCTTTCTTCTTTCGATTTGGGCAAGGATTAGGTTGGAATTGGCCCGTTTTTATTGCAATTTTGCGCAATGAACTGGTATATCTCATTCCTGAAAAGATTTCAGTTAGAAAATTAGTCGACAATTGTTCGGGATTGACAAGAGAAAGGAACCACTTTAGAATTTGAAACATGAAGTATAGAATTTCTTTCTTTGTTCTTTTTTGTTTTTCTCTTCCACTTTTGTCGGAAGAGAAACCGGTGTATCTAGCTGCTATGGCGAAAAAAGACATCACTGGTCCGTCTGTGGGTGTTATGTTCTGGGGTTATGCTAGAGAGGACCAAACCGGACTTGGGATTCATACAAGACAGTTTGCCCGATCCCTTGTTGTTCGTGATATAAGCTCCAAAAAACTTTTAGCTTATGTGACGGCAGAAGTAGGTGGGATTCCTTTTGAAATACAAAGAGATGTTGTTAAACGATTACAAACAGAATTAGATCCAACCTTTAACTATGGGAATGTTTTAATCAACGCATCTCACACTCATAGTGGCCCCGCTGGACATTTTCATTATTCGGAAGTTTCTTTTTATTCCAAAGAGTTTTATTCGGATTCTTATGCTGTCTTAAGGGATGGAATTTATGAGTCCATCAAAGAAGCATATTTAAAAATGAAACCTGCTGAATTAACAGTAGGGAAAACAATAGTAAATGAGGCTGGTGTCAATCGAAGTCTTTCTGCTTACCTTGCCAATCCAGAGACAGAGAGAAAATCATATTCTGATAATATTGACCGAGAGATGTTACAACTTACTGTATCGGTTTCTGGCGTACCAATAGGTTTTGTCAACTGGTATGGGGTTCATCCTACCAATATTACTTTTGATAATAGACTTATTTCTTCCGACAACAAAGGTATTGCATCATTACTTGCTGAAGCAGAGGCCAAAAAACAAGGATTAAACGAATATGTTGCTATTTTTGCACAAGCAAATGAAGGTGATGTATCTCCGAATCTTAATTTAAACAATACAGGCCCAGGTAAAGATATTTACGATAGTAGTTTTATTATTGGGAAAAGACAATTTATTGCAAGCCAACAAATTTTAAAATCAGAAGGAAAACGTTTGTCAGGTGGTTTGGTATATACTCAAAGATTTATTGATATGAGTAAACATCCTGTAAGCAGTGAATTTTCGGGAACGGGTAAAGCGGAAACTACTTGTCCTTCTGCCTATGGCTATTCCTTTGCTGCGGGTTCTACAGAAGAAGGTGGCGGGCATTGGTTATTCCATGAAGGGATGACAAATAAAAATCGTAGGTTTTACATTGATTGGATCGCAAAATTTATGTTACAATCTCCTTCCGACGAACTTAGAGAATGTCAAAACCCCAAAGCTGTTTTGTTTCCTATGGGTGAAACAAAACCAATTCCTAGTTTACCTCAAATACTCCCTTATGGATTAGCGATGTTAGGTGAACTGACTATTTTGGTATTACCACATGAAGTGACAACTATGTCTAGTCGTAGACTTAAAAATGAAGTTCGATCAGTTTTAAAAGATAAAACTACGGAAATAGTTTTATCAGGTTTAACGAATGATTTTTCTGGATACATTACTACTCCAGAAGAGTATTCAACACAAAATTATGAAGGTGGTCATACTTTACATGGCCCTCAGAGTTTGAATGCTTTAAGACAAGAATTTCATAAAATGTCAGTAGAGTTAAAAGACGGAGCTCCTGCGACTCCTCAAACAATTAGACCTTTAGATCTTTCGGATCGTATTCATCCTTTAAAGATACCGTTTGCCGATGTTGTTTCAAACAAACCACAGTCTGTAATCCAACCAAGTTCCGAGTCTTACAAAAAAGGTGAAGTTGTTTCTTGTAGGGTGGCTGCTGCAAATCCTAACGTAGGTTACTCGAAAGTGCCTTCTTATTTATGGGTGGAAAAACTAGAAAATGCATCTTGGAAACCGGTTCGTTCCGATGCAGACTACGATACCAAATTCTTCTATCAAAAACGAGGCATTTGGGCCAGAGCAGAAGAAAGCCTGGATTTAGTTTGGGAAACGTCGCAAGAAACAAAACCGGGTGAATACCGTTTGGTCCACGAAGGATTGTATCTCGGATCCGATGGAAAAAAATCTAATTACCGTATTGAATGTCCTAGTTTTCGCATTACGGAACCTGGAATATAAGATTGCAAAATCACCAAGATCCATATCCTTTTTTATATGGATCTACTATTGTCTCGCCGAGTTCTATGGGCCAAATCTTTTGCCTATGGGCTCGGTTCTTTAGTTTTGCTATCACTTCCAATAAAGTTCTGGTATTTGTTTTCAGGGCAAACATTGAGCGGATGGGATACTCCGGGTCATATTGTTCTAGCTAAGGAATTCGCAAAACTGATCCAAACCGGTTCTGCGGCTGGTTGGTCGGATGTTTGGTTTGGTGGATTTCCTATTTTTTACTTTTATCCACCATTTTATTATCTTTTTGTATATTCTCTGCATTTATTGCTTTCGATTAATATTGAATCTGCATTTTCAATATCAGTATTTATAACCATTTTATTATTATTTACTGCTATATATTCATTTGCAAAACAATTTTTGTGGTCCATTTATCCGAAATATGTTCGGGTTATTTTGGGACTTTCTTCAGTTTTATTTTATTTTAATTATGCAGGTGAAGGACTTCAAGGAACAAGTATAGTTGGAATAGTTGAAGGCACTGTTATTTCAAGCTTCGCACACTCATTGATTTTATTTGCACTTGTTTCGTTAGATAAATATAGAAAAAAAATATACATTCCTTATTTGGTTTTATTTGTTGGGTTAACATCCATTATTTTCTATACTCATCTATTAAGTTCTGTATTCTATAGCCTAATGTTATTGATTTATTGTTTTGAATACCGGCATTTTTTCTTCCAAAATATAAAAGTATTTAGTTTTGCATTGCTAAGTGTTTTATTTCTCATATCCCCGGTTGTTTATAACTATGTTTGTTTTTCGGAATATACTAGTGGTGTTTTTTACGGATACTCTTATCCCCCATTGTTATCTATTTTAGGCAAAGATGTATATGATTCTGCATTAAGAGCTTATTCAAATGGGGAGAATTTAACTCTTGTATACATTGTCGAATTATTTAGTTCAGGAAGGTGGTTGTCATTAGCTGCGATTGCTCTTTTGATTTTTCACTTTAGGAAATTCCATTCTTCACCAAGAAGTAAATTTATTTCTACAATACTTTTAGTATTTTTTTGGTTATCACTTGATTATTCTCTTGGATACATTTTCCCAAACCTTAAAATCCATAATTATCGCGCTTTCGATTGTTTTTTTATTTCATTCTCTATTTTATTCTCATTAAGTATTCGCACCATAGCTGGAAACGGGAAAAACCGACTTCCTTTTTTTCCAACAATCTTTATTGTATTGATGATAGAATTTTATATTTTTATAAATTTTAATCCAACTAAATACCAAGAATATCGATCCCCTATTTGGCACAGTGCTAGATCATCTGAGGAACTAAAGTTATATCAGAAGTTAGCTGATCGTTTATCGTCTCTTCCAAAAGGAACATTGGTCCAGCCGGAAATTATAAGATCTAAATCAATGTTCGGGACTCCTCATTTTTGGTTACCACTTCTTTATGAGGCAGGAGTGCGCAATAATCTAGGACTAACTGTTGAATCTTCCTATTATTCTACACTTGTTTTCAATTGGCAAGAGTTTGGATTCGCAAATAGCTTTCGTTGGGGTACTGATGTGGATTGGAGGGAAAATCTAATATTGCATGCGAAAAGAAATCCAGATTCTGGATATTATCTAGACTTTTTACTTCGCTCGGGCGTGACTCACCTAGTTGGATATAGTCCTCAATTCCATGAATATATCGACTTACATAAACAGCGTTTGGAAATCATTGGCAGCGAATATCCATTCTTTATTACTAAGATTCTACCCAACGCTAATCTTAAGTCGATAAAACCAATTGGTTTAATTCATACAGAACTATTGAATTCACAATCTGAATATAGGTATCGCGATTTTTTAAAAATAAGCAATCTACTTCAAATGTATTTAGTCAATTTAGGATATCATACAAAAGTTCTTAAGATTACTAAGAAACAATTGGATCAGTTTGAAACAATTGTACCTTCTTTTTCAGCATTTATTTTAATCAGTAAAGAAGGTGGATTAGGGGATGAATCTTGGAATCAGAATTTAAAAAGTAAAAAAATACCTTCAGCAATAATTCGCGAATCGCAATTACTTTTAGATAATCAATCCCTTCCTATTCAGACTCTATCTGAACTTTTAGAATCAACTATAGAAATTCCGAAGTCAGCATTAAGTCAAAGTATGCCTCAATCTTATTTTGAAGAAAGAAAATCAGACCTTGGGGAACTTCTACTGGACGATACCGGTAAAGAGTATCTTTTTGTGACCGAGGAAAATGGTAAATATTCAGATGGAATGTTCGCCAGTTTGCCAAGTTTAACAGGAAAAATTTATCTTTGGGGTATGATAATCTCTTTTGTGTTTTTATTGAGCGGTGTGTTTTTAACAAAAATTCCATATTTTTCATTTTCAAAAACTAAATGATATTCTGAAGAAACTTTTTTAAATTCACTATATGCGAAGTTATAATAGAATTTATTAATTACGACTGTTTCGTAATTGAGAATTTTGGGAATTTGTTGAAAACCTGGAATAATACCTTCGAAAAACGCTTTTTGAGAAAAATATTGATCTTCGCTAAAAGACCATGCATAAAGGGGATTAAGTCCGAAGAGATAGCGATATTCTGGTAGTTTGAATGTAAAATAAGGATAGTCTGCCCAAGAAAGGAAGATTCGTTCACCTTGTGGAATATTAAATTTTATCCATTGAGTTACTATATAACCATACTTTGTCTCAGATGATCGAAATTGTTGATTCATCTTTTCGTAAGCAATGGGAAATTGAATTACAAATAATATAAGAGCCGTTAGGATTTGATTTTTTTTGGAAAGCGTTGTATTAAGAAAAATGAATATGTAAAACATTAACCAACTTATTTCGAAGACTCTTAATGATGCACCTGTAAATATCAAACAGACTATTCCCAAAAATAAAAAAACGAAACTTCTTGGATGGAAATTGTAATGAGTTTTGTTGCTAAAACTTAGGAGTAATAAAGGAAGAATTGGCAAAAAACCTAAAATTAAAATGTCCCTAGTTGGTGGAAGCCACTCTGCAATTGCCTCAACACCGGGTGGAGGAAAAGATTGGATAATTAGTTCAATAAAATAACCTTTAAATTGATAAGGAAATGATGGGTGAATGACAAGACCGGTAAACATTCCCATGGAAGATGTAAAAAATAGTCGAGTGTTCGCACTGCTTCTTTCCAAGATTACTATAAATAATCCAGTGAAAAATAAAAAAGGAAATCCGCTATAAGACCAAGTAGCCAGAAATGACAATAAGAAGATCCATTTATTATATTTCAAGTCCCAGATACGCAATGATAAAAGATAAAATGAAAAGAATAATAAGTTCCCTCTTCCAAATAACATTCTTCCTGTGAATAAAACTGACCCTAAAATAAAAAAAATAACTATGAAATAAGGAGATAGTGAAGGTGCTTCTTTTCGAAAATAGGATGTTAGCTGGTATAGGAGCAATGAAATTGAAAATAGAATGAATAATTTAATTTTGATTGTTTCTTCTGTGGGAAGAAAGAGAAAAGGGATCATTGTGAGATGAAAAAGAAAATGGTAATCCGTAAATTCTCTAGATTGGATTCCTATCTCGGGCCAAGGCAGTTTTGAGACTAAACCTTCTTTTAGATAAAGTTTGGTGACAGCAAAATGATAAAAAATATCGGCATCGGGAATACCTGAGAATGCGAAAAGTAAAATTGCGTAAAGTGTAATTCCAAGGAAAATAGCCTTGTTAAAGTTTGATAACACAGATTAAATGCGTGATATTATCTAAAATATTTGGGAATTGACTTAAGATCTTTTGCAATGAATTCCCCTGACATATTGCTAAATGTAATAGGAGAGTTAACACCTCTTGCTAATGTTCCATTTTGTGAAAACTGGAAATATTCCATTTGATATTTATTGGTAGAACCTCCAGTATCAGAAACTAGATAAATAAACTTGCCACTCCGGTCCCAATCTAGGTGTTTTGGCGAGTTACCAACACTTAACTTTTGATCTGTAGGAATTAGATTTCCAGTATTTGCATCTATTGCCAATAGACGTATGTAAAATGTTCCTCCAGATGAATATAAAAAAGCCGCATACTTTCCATTTGGTTCCAAAACCATATTTGTAGAATTATTATCTGCCGGTGCTGGTGCGGTGTATGCTGGGTCTGGAGAAAATGGAGAGTTTGGTAATATTTGCATATTGCCATTAGCGTCATACCTATATCCATAAATTGGATTAGATGAATTCGTTGAAGTCATATACAAAAGTCGGTCAGTTTCAGATATGCACAAATTATTGTTAGTCGAAGGGTTATCAGGTTGTGTGTAAGGATTTCCACCAACAGGAGCAACTATGTCTGCACTTGTTTTCTTGTGCACATAGATTCCCATAGGTGAGCCAAGGGAGTTGGCAGTAAAGATAATTCCATCTAAATTACTTGTTCGAATCGAGGAAGGAGAACATCCTACAGCGAAAGGATAATTTCCGGTGTTATTTAAGCTGATATAACCCGAACTAATATCTCTTGTGGAACGGTTGATTGTATGCGGACTTGTTAAAGTGTTGGAAGAATACATCGTTGTTCCATCTATACTAAATGTAGCGGTAGATGGAGCACCAAATCCATATTTATCTTGGACCATTGTCAACGAGCGGTCCACTCCTAATTTGTGAACTACAACTCGATCGCTGGCCGGACCAGTAAAGGTAATGATATCCTGCGATGTTGGAGGTATTGATATTCTTATAGGCTGGCATCCAGGAAATGCTGATGTAACCGCCGGTCTAACATCACTCACGAAATCTGAAGTCAATCCAGAATCTGGGTCAACTCTGTACACTCTGAGACCTGCTTCATAAGGGATGGTTCCTTTGTAAACTAGTAGAGCCAGAGAATCAGGTACCACCTTTTCACGTAATAGGTATTTTACGAATTCTGCAAGGATCGATCGTTTGACAAATTCATCCGAGAAAGGATCACTCGGATTGTTTAAGTCAGCCATATTACATCGAGATACCAGAATGAAAATCAAGGAGGTTGTGACAGTTCTTTTAAAAAACCGAGGTAGAAACTTCATGAAATCCCTCTGTGAAAGTTAGGTATTTATCTCAATATTTGCTATTGAAGCAATTTATTGACTGATTAAATTCAAAATACTTCACTCTATTTCTTTGTCAATCCTGATTACTGACCGTACAAAATGAATTTTTGACTAAATAGAAAATTCGATTAGAATGTCTTTGAAGTCTTAATTATGTTGAAAAACAAGTTGTGGGAATTTAGTATTCGTTCGAAATCATAGCAAAAGAGAACAAGGGATTGAGGTGTGCCGTATGAATCAATTTTATAAAGACGAATGGGTTTGGATTACGGGAGCTTCCTCTGGAATTGGAAAAGAGCTAGTGATACAAGCTTATAAACAAAATGCAAAGGTGTTACTTGCTTCCCGAAAAGTTAAAGATTTAGAAGCAATTGCCAAAGAACTCCACTTAGAAAAAGGGCGATATGCCGTAGAGAAATTAGATTTAGAAGATTATAAATCTGCCGGCGCCTTCGCCAAACGTTGTTTACAGAATTATGGTATTCCCAAGGTAGTCATTCACAACGGTGGAATCAGCCAACGTTCCTTAACAAAAGAAACTGATTTAGTTACGCTAGAAAAAATTATGAATACCAATTTTTATGGTGCCGCAGAAATGACCCGAACTATGATTCCACAAATATTAGGGAAAAAGGAAGTCCATTTTGCAGTTATCTCTAGTGTTGCAGGAAAAATTGGTAGCCCACTTAGGTCAGCTTATTCTGCCTCCAAATTCGCGTTAGTTGGTTTTTTTCATTCTTTACGATCGGAAGAGGAAAAGTCTGGAATATTTGTAACAATGGTTTATCCAGGTTTTATCCAAACTAATATTTCAAAAAATGCTTTGCAGGGAGACGGATCTTCTACTGGAACTATGGATTCTGTCATTGCTGCTGGTTTGCCTGTGCAGCTCTGTGCACATAGGATTTTACATGCCATCGCTAATAAACAAAGGGAAGTTGTGATCGCAGGTATCAAAGAAAAATTTGGATTAGCTTTGCAAATGGTTTACCCATCGTTATTTTTCAAAATGATTCAAAAAGCAAAGGTTAGGTAAAAGATAATGCGTTTGAAGAGTTTATTGTTTGTTCTTGGAATAATTCTAGTTTTTGGATTAGGACTTTTTGCAGAAACTCCTGTTTTAAATTATAAAACGAAAACAAGTTCGAATGAAAAGGAACGTACTTATCTGTTAGATCTTTTACGCACAAAACTTTCGAATGAGTTTAAACAAGAATTTATATTTGTGGTAGAACATTTTAAAGTTTCTGGCGATTATGCTTGGTTTCGTGGAACGACCCAGAGAAAGGATGGGAAAGAAATTTCGTTTTCTGAAGAAATGGCCTATGATTGTTGCCATGTGGAAGCATTATTCAAAAAAACAAACGGAAAATGGCAAATTTCGGAATCTGCTGCATTTAGTACAGATGTTTGGTGGGATGGAATCCAATCACGGTACCCAAAGGCATCGAGAGAGATCTTTCAGTAAGATCTCGCGGTAACTTAGATTCGTTGCAATTATTTTCAGAAATAAATTGATATTTTGATAGAATCTCCATTTGGTCGTTGTTTGATTGGAGTATGCTCCTTGAATATTTAAACGTAAATTCAATTCATATTCTTCCTAAAGCAAAAAATTGGGAGGATGTAAGTTTTGAGTTGTTGCGAAAAATGGAGGAAGGTCCATTTAAGAACGATTTACAAAATCGTATCCAGTCGTTCCCTAACAGTTTATTCGGAGATCTGGGACCTCATATTTTAATTCCGCATTTTCGTTCTGTACATATTAAAACTCCTGAAGTCTTTTTGTTTCTGATACCTCAAGGGATTCTAATGGGAGAACGATTTGTTCAATTAGTTGTATTTCAAATCATTCCAGAAACTCAACCATCTTTACATTTGCGCCTGTTACATGGCCTTTCTTCACTACTTCCACAAATTTTTGATGAATTGTTGAAATGCAATTCTGAATCAAAAGTTCTATCTGTGGTGCAACGTGGTGAATCAGATATGAAACCTAGTTACAAAAATCTAAACCAATCTCAGATTGCATTTGAATTGCAAACAGATTTACAAAATGGTTTAAATCATTCAGAAGCAAAAGTTCGTTTAAAAACGTTTGGAAAAAATGCGATCGAAAAAGAAAAGTCTACACCAGTTATTTGGAAATTAATTAGAAGTTTTTTTAGTTTATTTGCTGTTTTGTTATGGGTTGCCACTGCCTTATGTTTTGTACCTGGCGTAGATATGCCAGAATTGGGGATCGCAATTTTTGTTGTGGTAGTCATCAATGGTATTTTTTCTTTTTTCCAAGAATCAAAATCAGATCACGCAGTGGAAGCCTTACGTAAGTTACTCGCTCAGGATTGTCCTGTGATTCGCGAGGGGGTTACGACAACTGTTCCTGCAGATGAAATTGTTCCCGGGGATTTGATCGTACTTTCTGAAGGCGATATTGTACCTGCCGATTGTAGAATTATAGAATCAGAGGACGTAGAAGTTGATAATTCATCTCTAACGGGAGAGTCTACATCGGCAAGGCGTTATAAATCAGATAGTGAAATCGTTTTGCAAGGAAAATTTCTTTGGTTAGAAATGCCGAATATACTTTTTGCAGGTAGTTCTTTAATCAAAGGAAAAGCAAAAGCCATTGTATTTGGTACAGGCCAATCCACGGAAATTGGTCAAATTGCAGGGATCACTTCCAAAATCAAACGAGAAGAAAGCCCATTACAAAAACAATTAAGACAAACAGTAATTTCTATTTCTATATTTGCATTTGTGATTGGTATTGTTTTTCTTATTTTGGGTTATCTAGTTGCAGGACTCAGCTTTGTACAAGCATTCATTTTCTTTATAGGAATTTTTGTTGCGAATGTTCCTGAAGGTTTATTGCCAACTGTAACACTTTCTTTGGCGTTAGGTGTTTCGAGAATGGCCAAAAGAAATGCGATTTTAAAAGATCTTTCTAGTGTTGAAACATTAGGTTGTACGACAGTTATATGTTCAGATAAAACAGGTACGTTAACACAAAATCAAATGCGTGTGATAGAAGTTTATTTTGATTCTTCTTCACTGACTCCACAAGAATTAGAAAAAAAAGAAGGGAATCAAGTTTTTCTAAGTTGTGGTTACCATTGTAATAATGCAAGTTTAGAGCCAACTCCTTTCGGTGATCCTACTGAACTTGCATTATTGTATTTATCGCAAGGACGGTTGAAAGATACAAAGGGAAAAAGAATTTATACAAATGCATTTGAATCCGTAAGAAAACGAATGAGTGTGGTTGTAAAATCAGATAATTTTACCACTGCGTATGCAAAGGGAGGTCCTGTCGAAATACTATCTATTTGTACGCATGTATATGAGAATGGTTCCGTTGTTTTGTTAGATGAAACCAAACGATCAAATCTTAAGAAAGCATCTGATTATTCTGCAAGTCAAGGTTATCGAGTTCTATCCTTTGCATATAAACTAGTGAACGAAGAGAATCCTTCCTGGGGTCAGGATTCAATCGAATCAAATATGGTTTACTTAGGGCATTGTTGTCTTGCAGATCCCGTTCGCCCTAAAGTTCCCGAAGCAATTGCAAAATGTCACACAGCAGGAATACGAATTTTAATGGTTACGGGGGATCATCCGCTTACGGCTGAATCTGTGGGTCGTTCCATTGGGATTGGCGGAGAAAGTCCAGTTGTTATCACTGGAGTCGAATTAGATAAAATGAATGATGCCTCTCTCAGGGAATGGATCCGAAAAGGGGAACCCATCTTTGCAAGGGTATCTCCATCACAAAAATTAAGAATAGTTACCATGTTGCAAGGATTAGGTGAGATAGTTGCTGTGACTGGGGATGGAGTCAATGATGGACCTGCACTGAAAAAAGCAGACATTGGAATTGCAATGGGGAAGAGGGGTACAGAAGTTGCAAAAGAAGCTGCAAGGATGATTATAGTCGATGATGATTTTGCGACGATAGTAGATGCGATTGAGGAAGGAAGAGGGGTATTTGATAATATTCGAAAATTTTCAGCTTACGTATTGAACTCAAATCCTCAGGAGCTCATTCCTTTTTTACTTTGGGCATTGATTCCAGGTTTTCCTTTACTCATGACGGTTATGGGTGTTCTTGCTGTAGATGTTGGTACTGATTTGATTCCAGCAATGGGTTTAGGGGCAGAGCCGCCGGAAAAGGGGATTATGTTTCGTGCACCTAGAAATCGAAATGAAAAACTAATTTCTATTCGGTTTATATTGCGATCTTACCTTGTTGAGGGAATGATTTTGTTTTTCTCTTGTTTAGCTACCTATTTTTACTTTGTCTATACAGAGTGTAATGGTGTGTTACCCCTTTCTCCGAAGGGACTAAATATGGCCGAAGCAAACTCTATCTACCTCCAATCTTTAACTGCCTTTTTCTTCCCAACAATCACTGTACAAATAGCAAACGTTTTATGCAAACGTTCAAGAACGGAATCGGTTTTCCAAATGGATCTGTTTTCAAATAAAATCATTTGGATCGGTATTGGATTTTCTTTGTTTCTTTGTTCTATTTTCTTTTATACTGATCTAAGCACTATATACTATTTTGCACCTGTTCCAATGCATGTATATGTATTTGCTTTTCATGGAACAGTGGTTATGGTGGTTTACTCCGAGATCGTAAAATATTTTCGAAGAAAACGATTTAATAGAATTTAGAATAATTCTATTTTTTTAAATGATTAGAAATTTATTATTTTTTCTCATTCAATCTCAATTATGACCGTATCTGTTGACCATAGAACGATTTATTTAATCATGAATCGTGAGATGGTTTCAATGAGAGTTCAGGAAATATAAGTGAACGAAAAAAGAGTATTATTGGCTGAAGATGAATTAGTTTCTGCGACCTATCTTAAGGATTGTCTGTCGGCTTTGGGTTATAAAGTGACTCTTGCAAACGATGGAAAACAAGCCTTAGAGTATTATTTAGAGAATCCCTTTCCTGTTATTATCACCGATTATGAAATGCCTGGTTTGAATGGCGCAGAATTAATTCAGGAGTTAAAGTCGGAAGAAATCGAACCTGTGATTTTTATGTTAACTTCTCATATTGAACCCAAGTTGATTGTTAACGTTATGAAGTTGGGAATCTATGATTATCTTGTAAAACCTTTAGAAGAACAAGAACTTTCCATAAAATTGAAACGTGCATTTGAATATTATGAAATGAAACGTATTGAAACGATTACAAAAAGGGAACGTCAACTTCGGTTAGAAGGCCATTTGGAATGGATCCAGTGGAAAGAGAAGATGGTCGGTGTAGGTGAATTCAATCGCCTGAACCAAAATTTATTTGAGAGTTTGAAAAATAGTTTTTGTCAAGGTGCAGGATTTGGAGCTCTTGTCACACTCTTAAAATTAGTCTCAGACGCGAAGGTGAAAGAGGGTGATCATTATAAAATTGAATCTGACTTGATGGAACTCATCCAGATCAATACAGAGATGGCTGAAAAAGCTTTAAAAATGTTCGCTGATATTGACTTAATTGTATCTAGTCCCATGCAGTTTGAAGAAATTTCATGTGAGAACTTTTACGAACAATTAGGAATGTGGCTAAAAGAGATAAAACCTCTATTGGATTTAAAAGCACAACAAATCTTAATTAGTGATCCAAAACCTAATCATTCAAAATACAAAATTTCATACAATGTTTTTACCATGCAGAATGCATTTAAAGAAATCATAATTAATGCCTGTAAATTTTCAGAAGCAAACTCAAAAATAACTATCGTAACAAATGTTGAACATGATTGGTTTAAATGTGTTGTTTATAATCAACCTGTTGTAAATGCAGATGGTACCTACGGAGTACCAATGCAATATGAAAATTTAATCTTTGAACCATTTTATAGATTATCGAAGAACGTATTTGATGAATATGGAACTTTGGATTTTGGTTTGGGACTTAGTTATGTGGACAGTTGCTTTAAAAAACATGAGGGCAAACTTTCTGTACATAATGTGGTTGATCATTCTGAATTGAGTGAAAAGCCCGTAACCAAAGTGGCTTTTCAATTCTCATTACCGGCTTATAAAATTTAGATTATGATTCAAACAAATTATGTCGACTTATTGTCGAATTTTCCTGATTTGATTTGCGAAATAGACGATTTGGAAAAAATATGTTACGTAAATTCCTATCATAAACATAGGTTAGGTTATGAGCAGGATGAAGTGCTCGGTCGTTCAGTCGATGATTTTTTTCATCCAGATGATCGCAACGAACTGCGGAGAAAAATATCGAATTTGCAAATGCCAGGATCAGAAACGAAAGGTATATGGCGGATTGCTCATAAAAATGGGAATTTTTTAACTTTCGAATGTAGAAGTAAACTTTCGGCTGATTCGAATGGTAAAAAAAGAATTGTTGTGATCGCAAGAGATATCACTGAAGATCTCGAATCGGATTTTAAGTTACATTCAAAGTCTAATCCGAAAATTCAAGTAACATCAAATCTTCATTACCAAAGTTTTTTTGAATTAAAGATGTCGCAATTTGAATTTTCACAATTAAAATTTGCATTTGATGAACATGCAGTCATATCGATTACAAATAAAAACGGAGATATATCTTACGCAAATGATCGGTTCTGCGAAATTTCAAAGTACTCTCGAGAAGAATTGATTGGAAATAACCACCGTTTGTTGAATTCACGATTTCATTCTTCTGATTTTTTTAAACGAATGTACAATATGATTCAAAATGGATTTGTTTGGAACGGAGAAATTAGGAACCGAGCCAAGGATGGCTCAATCTATTGGGTAAATGCAACCATTGTTCCCTTACGTTCCATTGATGGAAATATCAATCGTTTTGTTGCTTTGCATACTTTAATTACTCGAACCATCGAATCTGAAGAAAAAGTGAGACAATTGTTAAGAGAGAAAGAACTTCTATTACAAGAAGTTCATCATCGAATTAAAAATAATCTTTTTTCAGTTTTTAGTTTATTGAAGATGCAAGCAAGTTTTTCCTCAGACTCACATTTGAAGGAACAATTTGATGAAGCAGCCGGCCGATTAAGAAGTATGATGGCCCTCTATGATCGCCTATATAGATCTGAAAGTCCAAACGAAATTGATTTAAAAGAATATATCCCCAATTTAGTGCGTCAAATCCTTTCTACTTATACGAAAAATATCAAATTTGATTTTCTTCTTGATGTCTCCATCATCGTTAAACCTGAAATTGCTAATAATTTAGGAATTATTTTGAATGAACTTATATGTAATTCTGTGAAACATTCCTTCTTACATAAAGAAGTTGGACAAATTAGAATTCAAATGCAAAAAGAGGATCAACAGATCCTCTTTTTGTATAGCGATGATGGAGAGCCGCTTCCCGATTCATATTCCATTGAAAATATAGACCAGGGATTTGGTATTAAGCTAATGAATTTACTTGTCCAACAATTAAAAGGAAAGGTGAATGTAAATCCTGGACAAAGTGTTCAGTTTAACTTACAGTTTCCAAATTAATTAGTTTCGTTTCCTTAGCCAATGTTTCCACTTTTTATTGTAAAAATAAAATATCATAATAAGCGAGGGAATCAAAAACCAAAAAAGAAAAATACTGTTTGCCGTTAGTATTGCCATTTGATTCGAATTAACAAGTTGGTGAAAATTTTCAATATTCCATTGTACTGTGTGTTTATAAGGGCCTTCTCCCTTAATCACCGATAATGTAATCTCGGATTTGGCTAGGACGATTTCTCCGACGGGGATGGCAAATTGACTTACAGGTGTTAATTCAACAAGTAGACCAGTGTTAGGATCTATCGATTTACAAAAATTTAATTCACATTGGATACAATATCCATTTTTTCCTTTTGTATCTTGAACACCTGAAATATATGCATTCTTTGTGAATCCTTCGACACTTTTATGTTCGTTACCAATATAAACACAAGTTGTATAAAGATTTTCTTCCGAAACATAATTTAATTCTAATGTATGTGCGCCGGCATGGCCATTCCCATCTGAAATTAGAATAGGGAATTCTTTTGGCATCTTAAATTCTAAACTTCCCAAAAGAGGAATAGTATCAATACATCTGCTTTCATTTATTGTATTGTAACAGTTGCTTGATGGTATGTTTTTTGACTGATTTTGAAAACTATACATTTCAACATGATCTGTATCTTGGGGAATTGGTCTAAAAAAACAAAATAAATTGGATCTTTTGTCCTTTGGAAAATAACTCGAATTGACTTCTATGTTTGTGGAAAAATCAATCCCTGTATAAGTACGGGGATCTAAAAAAGTTTGTACTCCATTTTCATTGATTCCCATATTGATACAACTTGGATTCCAATCAGTGGGACTGCAGGTTTTTTCATCTCCTTGTGTAAACTGAATAAAAAGACCACCATACATTGGGCAGTAGGTATCTATTGATTCTGGCTTTAGGATTGTGATTTGAATAAAAGTTGGTAAGAGAGTATCAGGAGGATTGATAGGTCCTTCTGGAGTGGATTGTAAAGTATTATTCCCACTTCCTAAAAGCGGCAAAAGCCAGAGGAGAGAGTCAGGTTTTTTATCATTGCATGTTGTTAGAAGGAGTAGAAAAAAAACAAATCGGATACGCTTCATCTAGAATCAGACGAACAGAATGTTTAGATCTATATTTAGTTTGGATGAATCCATGATTTTATACGTAATCGTACGTATACATTAGTCAATTAAATGTAAAATTGTGTCGAGTTTGTTCAAACGAAAAACTGTCCTAATCAGTTTATTGACGCCTTGAATTTGTAGCTGTAAATTCTGTGATTCCATTGCGGAATGAAACTTCATCAATTCTCCGATGGTGGCGCTGTCCAGAGACATAGAAATGTCTGTAAAATCCAAGACAATGTCTTCCTTGGCATTGTGAATGATAGACATAATTCTCTCCCGGAAAGGGCTGAGTCCCTCAAAGGAAAGATCGTCGTTCTTGATTTCAATTACAGTAGCCAAGGTTTAAATCTATTTTTAATAGATCGAAAATTTTGAAAGAATTTTTCCACTTTCAATTCGTGTTTCTGGGTTGTTTTTCAGATTCTTTTATGCTTAGGTTGGCATTGAATTGGTATGTCAGTGAGTGATCGACAGTTAAGATTAATTAAAGAAGCTGCAGAGCTTCTTGTTATGGAACATCGCCTAACGGCTGAAGAGGCTGTTGTGGTGATTTCGTCTGCAATTAAAAAAGAACTTTCTGTTCGAAATACTAGTTTCGAGAAATTAGAAAAAGGATCTAAAATTGACCGGACAAGTTTTACGCGTAGCGTTGTAAAAACAGTCCAAGATAGTTTGGAAGCAAATCCATATTGGCGTTCACATAATTTAGATAAATCAATCGACAACTTTTACAGAGTTTTGCATAAACATTGGGATTAATGAAAGATACTTTGAGATTTTTTAAATTTAAATTGAGTAGATCCTATGGCTTTGCATTTTCCTTCGTAATCGCGTCAGTTTCACAGTAATAAGAGTTTGGAATTTGTTTAGCTCTAAGAAAAATCATTTCGAAATTTTGTATTTCTTTTGGTAAAAAATCTTCTTTTGCGAGACTTACGGTAGCGTAATCTATTGTTTTTTCTTCTTTGTTGATTAATAAACAAGTGACACGAGTAAAATTTGTAATGTGGTTACTGTTATTTTGGATTTTCCCAACGATAATAATTTCTTTATATTGGTTACGTTTTAAATCCAGTTTCTTTAATGTCAGTTCTGGTTTATCTGTTTCCTTGGGAATCGTAGTTGCCGTAACTTGGATATCAAAATGATTGTAACTTGGTGCCTCTTCTATTAGAACTTGAAAACTTACAGATTCACCTTCATTCACCACATTTTTTTCCGCATAACCATAACTTGTTTTGAGGTTTACCTTTTCCTCATTGAATAAGGTAACAGTAAATTTTGGCATAAGAAGTGATTGTCCACTTCGATTCGTAAATTTTCCTACTACATAAACATTTCCAATGACATCTGGTATAGCAGCAGTATATTGAAATTCTCCTTCAGGAATGATTTCAACTGATTCTAAATTTGCATCTAATGGAATGGAAACCGTTTCCTCTTTTACTGTAGTGTTTAAAGTAGATTTTAAATTTTGATAGTGATTGAAAAAATAGGAGCCTAATACTAACCAGGTGACCATAATACCAGTAATAAGGTTTTTCCATTTTTTAAAGGAATCTGCGCTTGGATTCTGTTTGGAAGATCCATATACTTTCGTAGGTGGAGAATCAACCATGAGACCTGTAGGCAATTTATCAAAACAATCACCACAACGATAAACGGTTGCTGATTCTTGATAAATATTTGTGCTTCCGCAAGTTGGACATTGTTTTGAGTTCATATATCGAATTCATACAAATAGGTTGGAAAATCCAAGGAGAAAATTGGAAAGTCAATATATTTCCTAACTTAATTTCTTTTGTATTGGGTTCTAGAGATGGGTAGAAGGGCTCCTTCTAGGGGGAGAGTTTTGCCGCGTATGAAATTACATTCGTTTAAACAATTGGGTATTCGAAAATTGTAAGGCAATTCAACTGGAGATGGCGGTAGTTCTAGTAACGTAAAAGTTTTTGTATTTTCCTTATTTAGTAGATTGGCCAGTTCCTTTGGATTGAAATTTTTTCTTAAGAGGAGTAGGTCTTTTTTTTCTTCAAGTAGAGGTAACGAAACAAAAACAAAATCAGGATTACTAAATATAAGGACCGAATCGTTTATTTTGCGAATTTCATTTAAGGTATTCGATTGGAATTTGGATATTTTTTTTAATTCTTTAATTTGTGAGTTTAAATTCCAAACTGTATAAAAAGTTACAGCGGTGATGATAATGATCCATCGGAAAGATATGTATGGAGAAGGTTCCTTTTTTTTGTCGTATAAAAATAAGACAAAAAGTGGAACAAGTCCAAATAAATAACGAGGTGTATTGTGACCGCCTGTATTGGGTGCCACAACAAGCATAACAATCATAACAAAGAGTAATAGAGATATCCGTAAATGGATTTTTTTGTTGAGTAAAGACTTTAAAAAAGAAAAACAAATTAAGGTAAAGATAGGTACTTGCAAAATCCAAATTTTAACTAGAAAAAATACATTTTCAGGGCGAAGTTCTATATTTGAATTTTTTGTTAAGCGAAAAGGTAGAAAAGAGCCTGAGATATAATAATTCCCAAACGCCAAAAAACTAAAACCACAAGCCAACGAAAAATAAAATCGCATTCTTTGATTTAATTCTCCAAAACAAAAAGGAACTGAGACCATTATAAAACACATTTCTGGTCTAATCCAAAGAATGATAGCCCCGATGATACCAGCAAAAACGTTTTGGTTTTTATGATATAAAAATAGAACTATAATTTCTAATAAAAAAATTAGCACCGTTTCGTGGATTAAAAAAATATAAATAGGTAACGTTGATCCAAATAACAATAATAAAGTGGTCTTTCCGCTTTTTTGAATTTGATGAAAGATGTATATTGCAATTGAAAACAGAATGGTTTGTAGTATAGTGAGTCCAGAATATCCAAAAAATTTAAAAATGGGCGATATTAGGATTGGGTAAATATTCGGGAATGTTGAATGAGCGATTCCTTTTGTTAGCTGAAAGAATAAGTCTGGTAGAGGAAAAAAGGAATAATCTGGATCTTCGATTCCGTGATTGTATGGTAAGTGAAAAATCCCTTGGTTTGCTAATTTCGTTTGCCATTCTAGAAGGGCAAAATCAGCGAAGGGTTCAATTCCTTTGGCAGAAAAAAATAAAAATCCGAATGCCAAAAATGCAAAACTAACAAAGAATCCTATTGCTTTTTTGGCTTGTATCATTTCGAATCAAAAACAGGTACAGAGTTTCTGGTTTCCTACTTTATGCAATGAAAAAAGCAATTGATTCTTTATTCGATCCTACTTCAAAACTTTACTTTGGATTTTTGATACTCTGCTTTTTGTTGGGACTATTTCTTTTTTGCCGATTTATCGATTCACTAAGTTTCCATTTTGATTCAATGTATGGACATTTTCATTTTCCCATAAACAGAGAAATTCCCTTTTATCGTTTCGGAAACAAAGAAATAGGAAAAATTGGAGAATGGGGAACTCGCGTCGGAGCTTTGGAAAAAAACTCCCAATGCAAATATTTGATATTAGGTGATTCGCAAGTTTTTGGTTCTGGTATTTTTTGGGAAGATACATTTTCTGAAATCCTAAATCGGGAAACGGAATGTTCTTGGATCAACTTCGGAATTCCTGGGTTTACTTTGGAGAATGAGTTATCAATGTATGAAAAGGTTAGGTCAAAAATTTCTTTTGATCGAGTTTATCTTTTTGTATATGGGAATGATATTTTAGAAACAGGTGATACCCCTGATTATTTGCACTTTGTAAAAAAACAATTTTGGTTTTTACGTGGTATTTCGTTTTTGTTTCCTGAACATACTAGAATATATTTGAAAAAAAGATATTTTGAAATCATTCAACAGAGGATGGAGATCGAATTAGAAAAATATGCTAAGTTAAACCATCTAGATTCACGAACTTCGCAAGTCAAAAAAGAAAACTTTGTTACATTAAAAGGTTTGTTTAAACTTAGTCCAGATTACTTACGTGGATCTTTAGATACGAAAACGTATGCAACAATTAACTTTAATCGTTGGCTTAGGATATTACGACAGTTAAACGAAATGGTTCGGATGGACAAAAAAGAGTTGGTGATGTTTTATATTCCCTTAGAAATTGAATATGATCCAAAAATGTTCCAAATTTATAAAGAAATTGGTTTTGTTATGGATTCTCGCTGGCTCAATTCAGATTCAGAATTCGTAACTAGTTTAAAATCCATTTCTAAAGAGGAGAGTATTCCCTTAATTGATTTACGTCAGTCTATGCGTTTTCGGAGCGATTTATTGCAATCGGGAGATATTCATTTGAATGAAACGGCTCATCGTTTGATTGCAAATATTTTAAAACAAACTTTATAAACTCATTCATTTTGTTCTAATTTTTTTAGAATAGGGCAATCGGGTCTATGATCGCCGTGGCAATGTTTGATTAGATTTTTCAAAGTATCGGACATATCTTTTAATTGTTTGAGTTTTAGCTCTAATTCATTTAAATGTTTTTCCGCCAGAAGTTTTACTTGTTTGCTGCTTCGCGATTTATTTTTCCATAATCCAAGTAAACTTTTTATATCCTCCAACGGAAAACCAAGTTCTCTGGATCTTTTGATAAATCTTAAGTAGTGTATGTCGTCTGCTTGATAAGATCTGTATCCATTCTCTGTCCTGCCTGCTTCGGGAATTAAACCTATCCCTTCATAATGCCGAATGAGTTTTGCGCTGACTCCTGATTCTTTGGAAAGTTCTCCAATATTCATTGTTTCCTCATAAACTTTTTTTTTAAAATAGGTTAAAAAAACGAATCGGCTATTGACCTTCCAACAATGGGAAGGTTTAAACTAGTTTTATGTTAACAAAGGAGTTATCATGAAACCAATCAAAAATTTACTAAAACTTGTGTTTTTTACAATGTTTTTGAGCCTCCATCAGATTTCCGCTCACGGGGAACACAAACCGGGTCCCCATGGAGGACAGATTAGGATGCCTGGTGCTTTTCATACGGAAGTGCTTCCTTACCAAAATTTGGGATTTAAAGTATATCTACTCGATATCAATTTTGAAAATCCGACTTCCAAAAATTCCAAGTTGTTTGGTAAGGTAGTATCAAAAGGTAAGGAGTTCCCTTTAAAGTGTTCGGGTCACCCTGACCATTTTTATTGTGAAATTCCAAATGGAATTTCGGTGGAAGAAGGGGAGTTAATTCTTTCTCCAGTTTGGAATTTCCAAAAAGGTGCGGATGTAAAATATAAACTTCCGCTAATTGAGTTAAAGGAACAAAAGAAGGAGCATCATCATGGTTAATTATGAAGTAGAAGGAATGACTTGCGGGCATTGCAAAAAAACTGTAGAGAAAGTTTTTGCTGAAATCGGTAAAGAAGCAACTGCTAACCTCGACGACAAATCAGTAACTGTGAAAGAAACTTTAACGGAGGCGGAGTTAAATCAACTTCGTGAACGTTTGAGTGAGGATGGATATTCCCTTGGAAACATCAAATAAAACCACCGAACGAACGTTAGACCTTTTTGGTATGACCTGTGCCAATTGTGCCCTTCGTATTGAGAAGGGCCTTGCTAAAATGGAAGGTGTTTCCGATGTTCGAGTCAATTTTGCTCGAGAATCGGTTTTTTTACGGAATGATGATTCTGTAACAGTGGATTCTCTTTTAAAAAAAGTAGAATCTCTAGGTTATTCTGCCATTGTCCATGATTCCAACAAACAATCAGAAACCGAGAAAAAACAGAAGGAACAAATTCGAAATCTAAAAATTCGTTTTATACTTTCTGCTATTTTATCCTTACCGTTGTTTTACGGTATGGTCACTCATTTTAGTTTTTTAAGTTTTATGCCAATGCCGCATATATTAATGGATCGTTATGTTCAGATGGCGATTGCCTTTCCTGTCCAATTTTTAATTGGGTTTCCATTTTATAAATCAGCATATCGTGCCTTGCGAAATGGATCCGCCAATATGGATGTTCTAGTGGTTATTGGTACAAGTGCTGCTTACGGTTATAGTATATTTGGAAAAGACCTATACTTCGAGACCTCTGCAGTTCTTATTACTTTTATCCTGGGTGGTAAGTGGATTGAACATTATGCCAAAGGGAAAAGTAGCGATGGGATTAATGCCCTACTTAAACTTCGTCCAGAAGTTGCTACTGTACAATCGAATGGTGTTTGGACTGAAGTTCCCAATGAATATTTAAAACCAGGGGATTTGGTTTTAGTCAAAGCAGGCGAACGTTTCCCCATGGATGGTTTTGTATTTGAGGGAATTAGTTTTGCCGATGAATCGATGTTAACTGGTGAAAGTATGCCTGTAGAAAAGAACGTGGGAGATAAAATTCTAGGTGGTACAGTAAACGGAAGTGGGTCTTTGGTTGTGAAGGCAAACAAAGTAGGGAATGATACAACACTTTCCCATATCATTCGATCTGTAGAAGAATCGCTAGGAACTAAGGCTCCGATCCAAAGGATTGCAGATCAAATTTCTGCTTATTTTGTGCCTGTGGTAATCGCTATAAGTATCATTGATTTTTTTATTTGGTATTTTTTTATCAATCCAGGTGTCATTGCTTCGGCCATCGAAACGAGTATAGCGATACTTGTCATTGCTTGCCCTTGTGCATTGGGCCTTGCTACACCTATCTCATTACTTGTAGGCACAGGAAGAGCCGCAAAAAGAGGTATGCTTTTTCGCAGTGCAGAAGCACTGGAATCAGTTTCCAAAATCAATTGGATTGCCTTTGATAAAACGGGAACCTTAACGGAAGGGAAACCAAAAGTAACAGAGATGACTCATACATTTTTGGATCCTAACCATTCGGATCTTGTTTTAAGTGATATTGTGAGGATGGAGGAAACTTCTGACCACCCTCTGGCCAAAGCCATTGTTCTGTTTGGAAAAGAAAAAAACATAATTCAAACAGATTCTGACTTGATTTCAACAAAAACTTTTCCTGGTGGTGGGATTGTATCGGAACAAAACAAAAATTCTTACTTTGCCGGCAAACGATCGTTTGTGGAAGAGAATGGATTTGTTATATCCGATTCTATTCAGAAAGCAATGCAACCTTGGACAGAAGATGGTTCCAGTTTGGTTTTTGTAGGGATACGAGGTGAAATCGAAGGGATGGTAGTATTTCGCATCGAAGATAAACTTCGAAAGGAAGCTAAGGATGCAGTTCAAGATTTAAAGTCCATTGGTGTGGAACCTGTCCTCCTAACAGGTGATCATCAGACTTCTGCTGAAAAAGTAGCACGTTTAGTAGGGATTTCTTCTTTGTATTCAGGTCTTTTACCAGAAGAAAAAGCAAAAATCATCCTTAGGCTCAAAACTGAAAAAATACATTCTGCTATGGTTGGTGATGGAATCAATGACGCACCTGCTCTTGCTTCTGCGGATGTTGGCATTGCGATGGGAACTGGTTCTGATGTTGCAATTAATACGGCGGATGTGGTGCTTGTTAATGGAGATATCCAAAGAATTGTAGATTTGATCCATATTGGAAAAGATACAGTCTTAAACATTCGACAAAACTTTGGTTGGGCACTTGGATACAATCTATTAGGCATTCCGATTGCAGCTTCTGGTTTGCTTGCTCCTTGGGTGAGTGGGGCTGCAATGGCCTTTAGTTCTTTGTCTGTTGTTTTCAATGCTTTGCGAATGAGCCGTTGGAAATAAAACATAACTAAACGATGGAGAATCTTTGGAAATTTATTTTATAAAACCTCCTTCCCACTTGGAATCTTCTATAAAGGAATTCTGGATTTGGAAAGAGGTAAATGTTAAGGAACTTCCTTGGATTTTACCATCTTATGAGTGTGAGATGGTGTTTCATTTGGGAAACCCACCACTTGTAGAAACAGAAGACAAACAAGTAATTCGGTTACCTGGGGTTCATCTTGTGGGACCTCAAACAAGAAGGTGGCGGATTTTATCCGAGTCAAATTTATCCTTAATTGCCATTCGATTTTATGTTGGTGGTTTGTATTCCTTGTTTTCCAAACGGGGAGACGAATTGCAAAACCAATTTTCTGAGATGAAAATGGATTCTTTGTTAGGTGTCTTTTCTGAAATTAAAGAAAAGATTTTATTAAGTGAAAATAACGTTTCCAACTTACTATTGAAGGATGACATCAGCACCTTTTTAACTTCCTTTTTGGAAACGTATCCGGGAAAAGCTCGCGAAATTCCTGCATACATTCGTTTTGCTTTATTGGAACTGACACGTCCTAATATTTCGATTGAAAGTCTTTGTAAAAAATTGGGAATATCTCGAAAACAACTGGATCGTAAATTTAAAGAGATTGTGGGTATGGCACCTTCGGAATACAGAACGGTGCACAGGTTACTCGAAATGGTAAGGAATCCGGAACACTACCGAGAGAACAATCCGAATTTAAAGTTCACTGATTTGGCCCAGGAATACAATTATTCCGATCAGTCCCATTTTAATCACGATTTCAAAAAAAAATCGGGAACGATTCCAAACGAATGGTTTGCGGAATTCGAAAAAATGTCCCATTTTTACAAGGGAGATTCGTCTGATACTGGTAGGATGAACAAATGATACAAAACATAATTGATTTCGTTGGTAAAACAAAATCCAATCTTAGATTGCGCACCTTGTGTTCTGCGATCACAAGAGAAGATAAAGATTCTTTCGATTTATTATTGGCGGATTCAGATCTGAAAGAAGTTTTGGTATCAGAATCACCTTTGCTTTTAGGGATTGCTGTTACCGAAGTATCGGATGTTTATTATCTAAAAAAATTATTATCGATTGGATTGGATCCGAATCAACCAGATAACATGGGTTTGTATCCGATTCACAAAGCAACGGAAACGGGAAATGTAGAAGCTGTCGAAGTACTTCTAAATTCAGCAGCAGATCCGAATGCTGCAGATCCGAGTGGTGTCACCGCCCTACATATTGCCAACAGTTTTGACGGACTCAGTGAAATCTCCGATCTACTCATTCGCAAGGGTGCCAATATCTACCAAAGGGACAAACTGGGCAAACGTTACTTAATGTAATACGAATCCCTGCCATTCATTTCCTGGGAAAGGTGGGTATAATCTGTTTGTCTGATTCACCTAGTTTTCAATCTTTGTGAATATGATTGGAACCCCTTTTACAAAGACTGCCACAAAACTTTTACTCCTGGGATCAGGCGAACTTGGGAAAGAGGTTGCCATAGAAGCAAACCGTTTGGGTGTTCATGTCATAGCCGTTGATCGTTATCCAAATGCGCCGGCTATGCTTGTGGCACAGGAATCGCGTGTCATCAATATGTTGGATCCAAAAGAATTGGAGGCCACCATACGAGAGTTAAAACCTGATTTTGTTGTTCCCGAAATTGAAGCCATTCATACAGAAACTTTGGTTCGACTAGAAGCTGAAGGTTTTCATATCATTCCCTCAGCAAAAGCAGTGAACCTTACCATGAACCGAGAAGGGATTCGAAACTTTGCAGCAAAGGAACTCGGTTTAAAAACATCAAAATTTCTTTTTGCTGATACGGTAGAAAACTTTCAAAAGTCAGTTAGAGAAATTGGATTTCCATGTGTAGTCAAACCCATTATGAGTTCTTCTGGAAAAGGACAAAGTATGGTTCGTGATGAGTCCGAAATTTTAAAGGCTTGGGAGTATGGCCAAACAGGAGGAAGAACAGGGAAAGGTAAAATGATTATCGAAGAGTATGTACCTTTTGATTTTGAAATCACTCTCCTCACTATACGACATATAGGTGGAACTTCCTTTTTACCACCGATTGGTCATAGACAAGTGAATGGTGATTATGTGGAATCTTGGATGCCACAGCCAATGACGGAGAAAGCACTCCTTGCAGCACAAAACATTGCGGAAGCAGTCACCACTGGTCTTGGTGGGAGGGGAATTTTTGGTGTCGAACTTTTTGTCAAAGGGGACGAAGTGTACTTTAGTGAAGTATCTCCAAGACCTCATGATACGGGCCTTGTCACACTGATCTCTCAAAATGATTCTGAATTTTCTCTTCATGTTAGAGCTTTACTTGGACTTCCTATTCCAGAACTAATCTTTCATACTCCCGCTGCCAGTTCGGCCATCCTTTTAGAAGGAAAAACTAAAACTCCTGTTTATACTGGGTTGGAAGAAGCTTTGAAAGTCAAAGGAGTCGATGTCCGCATTTTTGGGAAACCGGAAATTGATGGAAAACGCCGAATGGGTGTTAGTTTAGCATTGGGTAGTACGGTAGAAGAGGCTAGAGAAAAAGCCAATCGTGCAAGAGACCAGATCAGATTAAATGAATAAACATTCTAAAAAAATAGAAAGGTTAATCAACTAATTGCGAAACAAATTCTCTAATAAACTATAGGTATTTAGTCTTTTTTGATTTCTGGTGATTTATAATTAGACATCATCGATTCATAGATACTTTCTTCTCCAAAAGGAAGAAAGGAATTATCATAATGAAGAGCTAATAATCTGTTGTTTGTGTTCCCAAATCCACGAATGAGTTCTGATTCAATAGTATCAAAATCAGAAAATTCAATGGAATCCATAAACTTTCCATCGTGCAGAAGGTTTAAAAAAATGACAAACTTTCCTGCATGTTTTAAGATTTTCAAAGCAAATAACATTTCTCGAAGTTTTAGTAAATAGAGGAGAGGGCGAGTGTTTCTTGCCATGATTAACTTCTGTTCGGCTTCACTGATATCTCGTAACGCTAAACGTAAGAATGCTCTTGTTTGTGTTTTCTCTTTATCTCTAGATTTTCCACCGAGTAAAATCAATTCCGATCGAACTAGGTTTAAGTTTTTAGTTAGAATCTTATCATATAAGTTTATGAGTTTGAATTGGGTAGACCTTACGGCCAAATAAGCATCGCTGTATTTACCTTGGATGTGTAGACTTTTGAATCGCAAATACTCATTTATGATTTCTCTGTATTCTTCTTTTTCTTCAGGACTTCCTAAGTGAACAATGCTGGAATCAAGAGAATGAACTAAAAGATAGTTTTCTTCTGCGCCAAATGCCACTTGTAAGTTTCCATTCGCATAACTACCGCTGCCGAAACTTAAGTATAGGAGGAGCAGGAAGAAAAAAGTTCGCACAGTACAGTTTCGGAATTTAGACCCATGAAAAAGAGTTCATAATTTCACTGGTAGTTTTTGTGTCGATTATGTCCGACGGGATTGGGGAGCGGCCATTTCCCGGGAAAACTGACAGATTTTCTCTTCGATTCTACTCGTCGTTTCTGGTTCTTTTTCGATCCTGGTTTTATACGAAATAGGGAAACCTTCGGAAATTATATGATTAAAATATCTGGTTTAAACAAACAATTCAATGGCAAAGTTTTATTCGATGATTTACAATTCAGCGTCAACCGTGGCGAACGAGTAGGACTTGTCGGTCGCAATGGACATGGAAAATCCACCTTAGTCCAAATCATTCTAGGTAAAACAGAGCCAGACTCAGGCAATATCACCATCCCCAAAGGATACCGAATCGGCCATTTGGAACAACACTTAGTTTTTACAAAACCAACCGTATTAGAAGAGTGTGCACTGGGACTACCAGAGGGTGATGAATACGAAACTTGGAAGGTGGAACGGATTCTATTTGGGCTTGGCTTTTCCGAAAAAGACATGGAACGAAGTCCTGAAGAATTTTCCGGTGGTTACCAAATTCGAATGAATTTAGCTAAACTTCTTGTGTCGGCACCTGATATGCTCATCTTAGATGAACCAAACAACTATTTGGATATTGTCACCATACGCTGGTTAGAGGAATTCCTTCGTGAATGGGAAGGTGAGATCATTCTGATTACCCACGATAGAAGTTTTATGGACAGTGTTGTAACTCATACGGTAGCCATTCATAGAAGCAAAGCAATTAAGGTGCAAGGTAACACAGAAAAGTTATACACACAAATCAACCAAGCCGAAGAAATTTACGAAAAAACTAGACTGAACGAAGCTAAAAAACGCAAACAAGAAGAAATTTTCATCGCAAAGTTCAAAGCAAAGGCAAGTTTTGCAAGCCGCACCCAATCTCGTGTTAAAAAATTAGAAAAACAAGGTGAAATGAAAGCACTAGACAATATTGAAGATATGGAACTCTATTTTAATAGTGCCCCATTCTCCGCCAATCAAATGTTAAGTGTAGAAGAGGTTTCATTTTCTTATAACGGAACATCTCCCTATTTGTTTGAAAATTTTTCTCTAAGTGTTGGACCAGAAGATCGTATTTGTATTATTGGGAAAAACGGAAAAGGTAAGTCCACATTACTCAAGTTAATTGCAGGGGAACTGCAACCGGTTTCAGGTGAAGTCAAAAAACATCCCATTTTGAAAGAAGGATATTTTGGCCAAACCAATAAATTAAACATGAACGAAAGTAATACGGTTGTCCAAGAAATTATGAGTGCTGACCCGAATTGTTCAGAAGGAAAGGCTCGTAACATTGCTGGTGGACTTATGTTTTCGGAAGACCTTGCGCTAAAAAAAATCAAAGTTCTTTCCGGGGGAGAAAAGAGCCGGGTACTCCTTGGAAAAATTTTGGTCACACCTTGTCACCTTTTGTATTTGGATGAACCGACAAACCACTTGGATATGCAGTCTTGTGATTCCCTCATTGAGGCCATTGATAACTTTGATGGCTCAGTGATTATGGTAACACATAATGAAATGCACTTGCGCGCTGTAGCCACAAAACTAATTGTATTCGATGATGACCGAGTTTTTGTCTATGATGGGGGTTATGACGACTTCCTCTCAGACATTGGCTGGAAGGATGAAACTGTTTGAAATCGATCCTCACTCTAAAACAAGTTTCCAAGTCTTATGACAACGGATTCCAAGCGTTAAAAGATGTTCATTGGGAAGTAAAAGAGGGCGAAATCCATGCCCTTCTTGGCCCAAATGGAGCAGGGAAAACCACTTTAATCAATTTGATTTGTGGCATAGTCTCACCAAGCTCTGGTGAGGTGATTGTTGACGGTTTTAATATCATCAGTGAGTTCAAAAAAACGAGATCTCTCATAGGCCTTGTTCCCCAAGAGCTCAGTGTACACGCATTTGAGACGGTTTGGGCCAGTGTATCATTCACTCGTGGATTGTATGGTAAACCAGCCAATCCCAAATACATCGAGGAAGTTTTAAAATCCCTTTCTCTTTGGGATAAAAAAGACCAAAGAATTATGACTTTATCTGGCGGGATGAAACGAAGAGTTCTTATCGCCAAAGCCTTGTCACACGAACCAAAAATTCTTTTTTTGGACGAACCAAGTGCCGGTGTTGATGTGGAACTTCGAAAAGATATGTGGAAAATTGTAGAATCCCTTAGAAAAAATGGGGTAACGATTATCCTCACCACACATTATATCGAAGAGGCAGAATCGATTGCCGACCGGATCTCTGTGATTAGAAAGGGAGAGATATTTCTCACCGAAGACAAGGACCGGCTCATGAAACAACTTGGAACCAAACAACTTCGGATTGAACTTAAAAAAAATCTAAAACAAATTCCAAAAGCACTTTCGAAGTATGAATTGGAACTTGTTGATAATCATTCCGCTCTTGTATTTACTTATGATCGTTCGGATGATAGTAGTCTCATTACCAAACTTTTGGATGATTTGAAAAAACTGAAAATCCAATTCAGTGATTTAAGCACAAAACAAAGTTCATTGGAAGAAATCTTTGTTCAATTGTTACAGGAGGCTGTATGAATTTTTACGCAATTAAGTCTATCTATAGATTCGAGATGGCTAGAACCTTTCGAACTCTTTTACAAAGTATTGCTTCTCCTGTGCTTTCGACTTCTTTATACTTTATTGTCTTTGGATCGGCCATAGGTTCGCGGATCCAAGAAATCGACGGAATCCACTATGGAAGTTTTATTGTTCCTGGACTTGTGATGTTGTCCTTACTGACTGAGAGTATTTCGAATGCTTCCTTTGGAATTTATTTCCCGAAATTCAATGGAACTATCTATGAGATTCTATCGGCTCCTGTGACTATGTGGGAAGTAGTGATTGGATATGTTGGAGCAGCGGCCACAAAATCACTGATGCTTGGTGTGTTAATGCTCATAACCGCATCCTTTTTTGTTCCCATCCGCATAGATCATCCTATTCTGATGGTGTTTTTTCTTGTTTTAACTTGCATTAGTTTTAGTTTGTTCGGTTTTGTGATTGGAATTTGGGCAGATAGTTTTGAAAAACTCCAAATGATTCCAATGTTAGTCATTACACCACTTGTATTTCTTGGTGGAAGTTTTTATTCCATACAAATGTTACCACCATTCTGGCAAAAACTGAGTATGTTTAACCCTGTTTTGTATTTGGTCAGTGGGTTTCGTTATAGTTTTTTTGAAAGAGCAGATGTTGCACTTTCCGTGAGTATTTCCATGATCCTTATGTTTTTGACTTTATGTTTGACTGTGACTTGGGTTATCTTTCGCACAGGATATAAAATCAAAAACTAAGGACAGTTAGGTGTGGTTTTGGAATTTTGGCCTTAATAGATCTTTAAAAGTTCCACTTCAAAGATGAGAGTAGAGTCAGGGGGAATGTTCCCTACCTTTTTACTACCATAACCTAACTCTGGTGGAATGATGAGTTTTCTTTTTCCACCGACTCGCATTCCTTTGATACCTTTGTCCCAACCTTTCACTACTTCTCCGGCCCCAAGATTGAATTCAAAAGGTCGGTTGCGATCACGGGAACTATCAAATTTAGTACCGTTGGTGAGTTTGCCCACGTAGTGAACTGTCACATAGGAACCAGAAAAGGCTTCTTCTCCTTTTCCAACAACGAGATCGATGATTTGGAAGTCCTTTTCAGCAGATTGTATGGGAAATACCAAAACTAAAAAGGAAAATAAAAGAATTCGGCTAATGAACTTCATATTGAGTGAAAGCATTCATGATTTAGATTTCTTTGCCAATGAAAAAAACTATTCCTAATCCAATCCTATTTTAGAATAACCAAATGTTTTATGAGTTTATTTTCTATTGTCGGGAACTTGAGTCCTTCCTCTTCAGAAATCAAATCCAAGAATTTAAAGAAGGCGACCACGATAGTTTTTTTGCCGAGGAAATGTTGCGGTATATCCAGGCAGAGTCCTTAAAAATTCCCCAGACTGAAAAACAAAAATACCCAAACCTTCCTTGGGATAAAATTGACAGCCTATGGGAAAAGGATTTGGCCAGGGCTTATGATTACATCGATCTAAAAATGTTATACTATATATGTGCTTATGAAATTCCAAAAATTACGAAAACAATTAAATTGGAGGCCCGCTAACGATTTACGCAGCGGACTTTCCACTATTTTTGATAATTTCTATATTTTCTTCAAAACGAACTTTTTCTGCATAGGTTCGTTTTCCGGAAAATTCCACTCCGACAAGTAAATCACCAGATTCTTCTTTTTTGGCCCAAGCAATTTTTCCAAAAAACCGAAAAGGTGTTTGGAGTTTAAAAACCAATTCCAAAAGGATTCCTTTTTGTTTTGGTAAAGTTTCCACCAAATTACTGTTACCAACTCGTAATTTTAACCCCGTTGTGGATAAATCCAAAACTGGAAATTTTTCTACGGTTGTCATTAGATTGGCGTCTTTGATTCTTTCTATCATTTCTGCAATTAAAGTTTGGTAGAATGTTAAATCATCTGCAGTAATGAAGTTTTCTTTTGTTTGTAACCAGTAGTATCCGATGGGAATGATTTCTTCTAATTCATTTTTATAAAGAATTGGAAGAATTAACTCTGATTTTATTTTTTTGTCACGAGCTGTCATCGCAAGTTTTTCAACTTGTTCGTCAATTTCGTCTTCATAATTGATAAACCCATCTTCATCTGAACGATAACTTTCGACACTTGTCGCATCTTTGATAAACAGGATTTTTTGTGTTGATTTCACAATGTCAAACTTTCGTTCCATACCGGATTTAAAAATATCCATTGTACCTGCTTCGCCAGACCTAACCATCATTCGTTTGCGATAGTCTTCAAAGTTAACTCGTACAAGAGTTGGGATATTAAACATATTGGCTTCGATAATAGTCTTGGAACTGACAATGTTTGTTACGTTGACAAGTCCTTCTTCTGTAATCGTAAAACGTGGATTTAATCTTTCTTTTTTGGCAATGAGGACTCTATCAACATGTAGTTGGATTTTAGTTGGAGAAAGTTGTTTCAGAAATGTGCAATGGAGTTCTAAATAACGTGCCAGTAACTTCGAAAGGATAAAAGAAGAACCCGGTCCAATGGGCCAAACTTCCGACCAATCGACTATAATTTCTTCACCACCGGGTAACTCCTGTGTGACGGTCATAGTTTGGATTTGTCCATTCCAATTGGCCTTCATTTCTTGATTCATTAAGTAGTGTAATATCACATGGTGTTTTTGTTCTTTCCCTGTGATTTGATCCATTGGTCGCATAGCTAAATTCCGAGTTCTATTTTTTAGGTACCGGAAATAAATTTCTGTCCCTAATGGAGAGTAAAGAGTAAGTCCGAATCTTTGGCAAGAAAAAGGAAAAATTAAAGTAAGAGTAGGTGTTTTTTTTCGGTTAATTCATAACAGAATTGAATCCATGAAAAATGATTTTGCAGATGAGAATACTCGGGAAGGTACTGAGATAAAAACACTTCACATCGTTTCTCACGTTCGAAATATTTTTTTTCCATTACCTTCGTTAGATCGTTTAAAGTTTTTTCGTATGTGTCAGCATCCATATAACCTTCATGTAAGGCCTTTTTTAGAAACATACATTTTTCATTCCATTCATTTGGGGAAAGTACTGAGATTGTTTCTAATTCTAACCAAAACTCTTTTAGTTCTTGTTCGAACTTAGGAATTTCTTTTTTGATACTTTCACTTTTAAAAAAAAGTGTGCGAAGGTGGCTTTTTGCGCAATCATCGATTTCGGAAGTTTGTCCGTCTCCAAGTACAAAATAATTTTTGGGAAAGGAAAAGGTAAACATTGCTCCTTTGTAAGGAGAAATTAAATCCAATTGGTATGACCCTCTCGCATTCATTTGCAAAGTTCCTTTGACAATCGTTCCATTCACGTCTGTTTGCAATGTTTTGATTCCGAGCATACTGATAATCAATTGCTAATGTAGTGAAATTTATTGTATGGTGGTCTTTTTTTTTAAGAATTTTGAATTGTGGGAACTACTTCGAATAGGATTGGAGATTCCCCTAAAGATAGAAAACCTAAAGAAGCCATGAATTATTTTTTGCAACCGAAAGTGGACGGAAGACCCTGACATTATTGTGCAGTCTTCCATTTCCAGTGAATCTTCCAACCAACCTAAACTTCCGAAAGCAAAAGGTACCAAAAGAGCCCTTCTTGTAGAAGGTGGGGGAATGAAGGGTGCCTTTTCCGGTGGCGTTTTACACGCATGGAATCGGTTTTTACGACCGAATTACTTTGATTTGGTGGTGGGAGTATCTTCTGGTGCTTGTGCCGCAGCCTATTATGTTTCCATGCCTAAAGAGGAGCCTGTCAAAAGTCAAAAAGCACTAGCAGTTTGGTATAGAGATTTATCAGGAAGGAAACTAATTTCTTTTTTTCACCCATTTCAGGGCAAAACTCTTCTGAACCAAGAATACTTAATTGATTTTATCTTTCGTAAAAAAGTGCGTTTGGAATCAGAAACATTAGATAGGAAAAATGTTCCTCATTTTGCCATTGCCGTAAGTAACCTTCAAACGCATTCCATTGAATATATTAAAGCTACTTCTTCAAATGTTTTTGATCTTTTGAAGGCTGCCACTTCTCTACCTATTGCAACTCGGGGCAAACATTGGTTAAATGGAAAATTATATTCCGACGCAGCGATTTTAAATCCACTGCCAATCCAGGATATTATTGAAGCAGGTTATAAAGAAATAGTGGTGATTATGAATTCACCTATTCGTCATATTTCTGGCCCATTAACTCGTTTTACAAGTTTACTGGCTTTTCCAAAACATAGAACGATTCGGAAGATGATGCGTAAACTTCACCACTTCCACTTCAATGCAGCTAGAGAAATTGCAGTTAAACCACCAAAGGGTGTAAAAATCATCACTGTGGCACCGGATGGACCTTTGCCGGTGAAACTCACTACAACCATTCGAGCGAAATTATACAAAACCGCTCTTCTCGGTGTTAGAAAAGGCGAAGAAGCATTACAAAAAATTTTAAAACGGAAATTGAAAAAATAAATTTTAATTTTTTTCGTTCATATAACTTACAAAAAATGCTCCGTATGGTTTGTTGAATGCATTTATAAAATCTCCGCCAATAAACCATTTTCCATTTTTATAATAACTCACATTCCCTACATCATTTGGGTTGGGATACCAATCAAGAACTGAATTGGTTTTTGCATCAAATGCAGCAATATATTGACTTGCTGTGTTCCCACTGAGTCCAGAAAAGGAACCAGTAACAATTACCTTTCCTTCAGGAGATGCTGTTAGCGACGAAACCATTGCATCCGCATAAATATAGTTTGGTGTAATGTAGCTTTGTGTTTGGGTATCGTAGGTTGCAATGTGATTGAAGGTTCCGAAACTACCAATCGAAGTAAAGATTCCTCCTAAGTAAATTTTGCCATCGAAATAGGCCTGTCCATTGACTCCGTTACTTGGATAGTTTGCACTAGAAGGAATGGAACGCATAACGCCTGTATTTGCGTCAACGGCGCGGTAATTGAGTACTGTGTTATCACCATTAAGACTATTAAAAATTCCGCCAACAAAAATAAGATCCTTTAAAATTAGTAATGTGCTGGCACTTTCTCCTGCACCTAAAGCAGGATTCCAGGAAGTAAGGCCAAAGGAATTTGAATCAATGGAGGCTAGACCATTGCGAGTTTGGCCAGCTACAGAAGCCAAACCATAGCCGCTAAAGAAAATTTGGTTTTCGTTACTTGTGATGGTTCTAATATCGGTGCCTACCGGTGAAACACCAATATTGGTTGGATTTAACTGGTAAGAAGGCAAATCTAAAATGGCAAAGGAAATCCTTGGAATTCCGTTGATACTCTCAAAGGAACCTCCAACAAAAAGATGGTTATCTTTAACATGAAGGGCTTTGATCGAATAATCAAAGTTTGGTGTATTCTCAGCTGGGTATCCAGTTTCTTCATCAAAAGCGGCAAAATTGTTTCGAAGTTTTGTATTGATAGTGGAAAAATTACTTCCCATTAGAATGGTAGAACCTGAAAGAACAATATCTCCAGCAGGGAAGTAAATAGTAGAGTTTAAACTCGGATCCCACTGGTTTAAGTTTTGACTTGGTAAGTCGTAACTAGCAGCATAGTTTCTTTTCTGACCTTTTGCTTCGGTAAACTCACCAAGGACATAAAGTTTATTTCCGATAACATTTAAACTTCTGACGTAATTGTTGATTGCAAAAGAGTTTTCTTTAACAGCACCTAATTGATTATCTACACCAACAAGATAATTAGCTGGAGTGACTCCGATAGTTGTGAACTCACCACCCAAGTAAATTGTGTTTTCGAATTGTTTGACTTTAAATACTTCCGCGTTTGGATTCGGGGACCAAGATGTTTGGGTTCCATTTAAATAGAAAGACATAGCACGACCTGTAAATGGTCCAACAATATAGAGGACGCTAGTGCCTGTATGATCTGTTCCAAGATGTAAGTCATTCACTTGCCCACTGGCAGGGGCTTGTGCTGTGAAGGATGAATCTACGGCACCAGTGACTGGAGATAATTTTACAAGGCCATATCGTGGGCTTCCTCCAACGTTTTGAAAATGCCCACCGACATACAAAGCTGATCCATCAGATACGATATCAAAAACGGAATTATCATAGGATGGACTGAGAAATCCAGGGTTGAGTGCACCTGTGATACGATGAATCGATGCAATATTATTCTGTGAACCAGATCCCCAGCCTGTAAACATACCTCCAACGTATAAATTTTCACCTAATAATGCTAAGGCGGTTATGTTGCGATTTGGGTCTTCGGCTGGCACAAAATTTGTGTCCAATTGGCATCCAGGTAAGATATGTGCTACTTGGCTACGTTTGATTCCTTGGACATGAGTAAAATCGCCTCCGATATAAAACCCACCTGATTCGTCAGAAATGACAACGTTAGTGAGACCTTTTACCTTTAGATGGGGACAAAATCGATTGGGAATGCTCATCCCTGTTTGCGCATCGACCATAGCAGCACTCCCTGTGGCTATGCCTACCATTGTAAATTCCCCACCAAGTATGATTTGTCCTTGGTAACTTGTAATGGCATTGACCCTGGCCGTTGTGCCGTAGACTCCCCATCCTTCGAAGAAGGAAAAGGAAGGGAGACAAGAAGGGGAATGGTCACCGGTCACATACCGAATGATAGTTCCTAAAAGAAAAGATTTTGACTTCACATCACAGGCATTTTCAAGGTCTGCAGGTTTGCATTGAAATAAATTGATAAAACTGAGAACGCTTACGAATAGAAAAAGGAATCGGCCCATAAGGCCATTCTTAGAAGATAAATTTAATGTCTAGTTTTTTGAAGGGATGTCGCTTGGTTCCTTTCTAGGAAAATCTCTAATTATTTGACCACGTTTCTGATTTAAAAAATTGAATTCAAACAATTATATCGTCCGCAATGACCAACTATTGTTTGTTACTGTTCATTCAAACTGGAGCGCACAAACCCGCCAAAACTTCGTTTGAAGGAACCTTGGAACAAACCTCCCAAATAGTATTTTCCATTTTTAAAATGCGAGGATAAAAGGGCGTCATTCATTCCTGGATTCCAAGGAGAAAGTTGGTTGGAATTGGAATTGTAGATTCCAGCGGAAAATCTTTCTCCGATTCCATTCAAACTGTTAAAACTGCCACCAATAAGAACATTCCCATCTGGGTAAGAAGTGAGAAATTTGGCAATACCGTTAGTGTAAAGTTGTGAGGGAGATTCATAGGATTGTGTTGTTAGGTTGTAGATTGCCAAATAACTAAAACCTGTGCCAATGGAAGTAAATGCACCTCCTAAAAAGATCCGATCACCCACTAATGCCTGTGCGTTGACTACATCATTTGGAAATACTGAGGAAGAAGGAAGCAGTTGTTTGGTTCCATTGATTTTATCTACTGCTTGGTACCTGTAGGTAGTTGCATCAGCATTCATTCCTAAAAACCCACCTCCGATGAAAACTAGATCTCTGACTAAGAGGACTGTATTCCCATCTCCATTTAAATCGGGGTTCCAATTTGTGACAGAAAGGTCTCCCAGGTTTAAAGCAAAGGCATTTCTTCTCGTAAGTCCATTGACTGTAAGAATGCCATTCCCGACCGCATAAATTCGAGATTCGTCGCTGGTCATGGATCGTACATCATAGGTGGAACCAGCGATCGTTGGGCTACTAGGGTTGATTGTATAATGAGGTAAATCTAAAACCACCATTCCATTTTTGGTTTGTCCTTGCACGGAGGTAAATTCACCCCCTACAAACAGTCGATTGTCGATGCGATGGAGAACTTTGATTGGCAAATCAAAGTAAGGTGTGCCTTCAATGGGTTTGCCAGTATATTCATCGATCACTGCAAAATTACTGCGTGAAACCACATTTACCGTAGAACGAAAGGATGCGACAAGAACCACTCCATTCCCAGCAGAAACAAACCGTGCACCAGGGTTACTCATTACATAATCATAGTTGGGATCAAACGCACTTACTGTCTCACTGGGAAGATCCAGTGCTGCCACATAATTTCTAGAAACTGACTTTACCGAAGTAAAACTTCCACTTAAATACAACGTATTCTCCACAACTTGGACGGAAGCCACTAGGTTGTTGACCGCATAATTGGCGTTTATCGTTGCTCCAGTGCTATTATTGACGGAAACAAAATTTGATACGGCAGACCCATTGACTGTGGTAAACTGCCCCCCTAAATAAATGGTATTTCCATATTGTTGGACTGAGTTTACATTTAAGTTGATATTGGGGTTCCAGGGTGTAGGAGTGCCATCGGGGTAAACAGAGAGGGCATTCAAACGAGGGGCGATGGCTAAATCTCCTACCGCATAGAGATTGGGACTGCCATTCGCATCGGATCCGTAATAGAGGTCTACGCAACTTCCACTAGTCACACCTGGGTTAAAGGAAGAAACAACAGAACCAGAAGCAAACGAATATTTGGCGAGGGAACTTCTCAGAAGACCTCCGACCGTGGTAAAGGTGCCACAAAGGTACATGGCATCCATGTCAGACTCGAGATCAAAGACAACCTCATCCAATTGAAGATTGAATTCGGGTTCGAGTGCTCCCGTATATCGATTGAGTTTGACCAAGTACTTGTAATTGGTATTTCCATTCCACTCGGTAAAATAACCGCCTACATAGATTGAATCACCTTTGATGAGTATCGCCCTGATTTCTCTGTCATATCCTATCGAAGGGTTAAAGTTCCGATCCACTTGGCAACCAGGTGAAATATGGGTGATGCCCATCCGTGTTTCTCCTTGGACTGCAAAAATACTTCCTCCAATGTAAAACCCACCACTCCCATCAGAGATTGCTGTAAAAGCAGAGCCGTCGATTTTGAGATAAGGACAATACCGATTGGGAAGTACCTTTCCATTGGCAGTTTCTAAATAAACGACATTCCCTGTAGAAGGGCCCATTAACTGAAAATTTCCACCAACGATGATTTGGTCATTGTAACTTGCAATGGCATTCACACTGGAATACCCGGAAGTCCCGCGAAAGACTCCCCATAGATCTTGGAAGTCGAAGGATGGATAACAAGAAGGAGAACGATCTTCTGTGACAAAACGGACGAGAGTCCCCAATAAATAATCTTTTGATTTTATATCACATGGGTTTGAAAGTTTTGGAGGTTTACAACCAATCACTAAACCCATAAACAATGCGTAGATGATGATAATTTTTCGCATACTGACCATAATGCGATATTTTAATAAAGAATTTAGAATTTGTCTAGTTGTTTGAAATAAATTTCTGCGAAACTGAGATATGTCTAAAGAGAGATGCTTTGGATTTCCCTAATGTTAGTCGGTACGGGACTATTTCTGCTTTGGATTTGGAAAAAAAGTTCAAAAACTAACAACATAGTACCTTCTGAACAAAAAAGATTCACGCGAAACCTTGAAAAAAATACAACTGTTATGGAATCCTCAAGTTTAGAATTTGCGATTCTATTTGCGGCGGGTTCTTCTGAATTGGAAAAACAATCTCTGGATCGATTGCTGGAGAATTTAAATCCTTCCGTTTTCTCCCAAATAGGATATATCACTTTAATTGGTTCTGCGGATGCAAGCGGTCATCTAACTACGAATCGACGTTTGGTAAAAGAAAGAATCCGTGTTGTCGAAAGTTATTTATTTTCATTAGGATTTCCCAAGGAAAAAATTAGAAAAATATTTTTAGACCCCAGTTTTGGTCGAAGTCCTGAAGAGCGAAGGTTACTCCGGTCTGTTCGTATCCAATACAAAATAGAAACATTGAAGTGACATATAAATCCAAATTAATACATTTGATTTTGAAACAATGATTCAAACCGATATCCAAATTCGATTTAATGACATGGACCCCATGCGAAGAGTCAATAACTCTAGTTATTCGACTTATTTAGAATTAGCAAGATTAGATTTTTGTAATCGTTATCTATCAGTTTCAGAACTCGAAGACATTCCTTTTGTTCTGGCTCGTGTGGAAATGGATTTAAAAGCTTCGGTTCTCCCTGGAGCTTCCATTTTTGTAGAAACTTGGGTTTCCTCTATCGGCACTACCTCTTGGGAATTTTCTTATGAAATTCGAGATAAACTCACTAACAAAGTGTATGTGAAAGCAAAAACAGTTCAGGTATACTTTGACTATAGAGCAAAATCTAAAAAACCAATTCCTCCTGATTTTTTAAAATCGTTAGAGAAAGAACGTTTATAATTTAGAACAACTCATGTGAATCAAAATGTTTCCATTCCCAATGGTAGGCGGATTTGTCTCCGTATTGGATACATTCGGAAAGCCAATTGGATTCTGGCTCAGGTCTTAGAAGAGAATAAGTTTCTGAAACAGACCGAATGAGTTCTCGGTATTCGGGAAGAATTTCAGGAAGAAGTGGGTCTGTATGTCTTTCGAGTAGTCTTACCACCGATTGGAGCAGAGCAAAATAAATTCCTTTTCGTAAAAGTTCAGGAAGTCCCTTCGGAACTGCCACCAGTGCTTCTATTTGTGGATAGAGCGATACTAGTTTTGGAACATGGACATACAAATCGCTTGGCAACCTGCCTTGCATTTCCGTAAGATAAACTTCATCCTCTACACCACCCATGACAAATCCAGTTTACCAGATCCGTTCCCAAATTAAAACCATTTGTGAAAAAGAAGGATTTTCTTTGGTGGGGTTTGCCGAGGCCAAAATTCCCGAAGCAGACTTGGCAAATTTGGAGGAGTGGATTTCGGAAGGACGTTTCGGAAATATGGATTGGTTTGCCAAAGACCATGCATTAGGAATTCGGAATCGATTTGAAAATTTGGGCCTTACCCCTCGTTCGGCGATTTGTCTTGGATTTGTATACCGTTCGGATGCTTCCGAAAATATTCTTTCTCTAATGGAATCAAAGGTTTCTCGTTATGCGTTAGGTTCTGATTACCATATCCTTCTCAAAGAAAAAGGAAATCGCATATTAAAAATACTAAGGACAAAGTTTCCAAATTATAAATTTAGGCAATCTGTGGATAGTTTGCCCGTGGCAGAAAAAATTCTTACGAGAGAATCTGGAATTGCCTGGCAGGGAAAAAATACCAATCTCATCCATCCCAAACTGGGATCTTATTTTTTTCTTTCCACAATTCTCACTGATTTGGAGTTAGGTGGCCCAGATCCGGAAGAAATTGTCACAGACCACTGTGGGAGTTGTCGTAAATGTATCGATATTTGTCCGACAGGTGCTTTGGATGCATATAAAATTGATGCCAAAAAATGTATTTCTTATTTAACCATAGAAGATAGGAGAGAAACGGAAGCCACGGAATCTTTTTTAAAATGGGACCGCAAAGGTTGGGTGTATGGATGTGATCTTTGCCAAGAAGTTTGTCCTTGGAATGCCAATGTCGCCAAACGAAACAAAGTGGAAACCACAGAACCTGGATTTTTACCCAGAGCTTTCTGGACCGATCCGGAATTTACCAATAAAAAAGCACTTACCAAACAAGAATTTGATGAATATTTTAAAGATTCCCCAATCGAAAGGATTGGATTTGAAATTTGGAACCGGAATCTAATACAAAAAAACGAAAAAGAACCGAACTAATAGATTTTTAAACAACGAATAGGTTTCAATCTTATCAAAAGATGAATGATTTGAGTTTCCGCTTCATAGAATTTGAACCATTTCTGTTTTATTCTTTTATTGAATGGAATTTTTTTGATAAATTCTCTGTTGCCAGTTTCGGATCTTTGGCAGAACAAATCGCACTGACGACTGCTAGGGAATCGGCTCCTGCTTCAATGACGGCTTCCGCATTGGATTCTTTGATTCCCCCAATGGCAACAATCGGAAGATTGGTTTGGTTCTTTAACCAGGTAACACCCATAAGTCCCCATGCAGGTTTGGTATTGGTTTTTGTATTGGTATCAAATACGGGAGAAACGGCCAAATAATCCAACTCTGGTTTTGGATGTGTATGAATAAGAGAAAAATAGTCTTCTTTTGTTTCTAAAGAAAGTCCAAGGATCGCCTGTTCTCCTAAAATTCTACGCGCTTCCCACCAAGGTAAATCGGATTGTCCCAGATGGACACCTTCGGCTCCTGCGGCCAAACAAATATCCAATCGATCATTGATGAGAAGGGGAATGGAAAATGGTCTTAGGATTTCTATTAAATGTTTGGCGAGTTCTAAAAATGTTCGGCTATCTGTTTCTTTTTCCCTCAGTTGGACAAAAGATACTCCACCAAGGGCGGCAAGTTTTACGACTTCTGCTAAATTGTGGTGGATACATAAGGGTCTATCGGTGACAAGATAAACCCCTCGGATCTGTTTTTTATTCACCATTTAACTTTTGTTTAATGGCATCGGCTCCGATTTCATAGAGGGCATCTAAAAAAGCAACTTGGAAACTTCCAGGAGAACTTGTTTTGGATTTTGCCATTTCCCCAGCAATACCCATCACAGCCATAGCAGAAGTAGCCGCGCGAAATTGGTTGGGTTGGATGGCAGCAAAGGCACCACAAATGGCTGAAGCAGTGCATCCAAGCCCTGTGACCTTAGTCATCAAAACATCTCCATTGCGTATTTGGGCTTTTTCTGTTCCACTTAAGATATAATCAGTAGCTCCTGAGATCACAACCACCCCACCCGTAACTTTCGAGAGAGACTTCCCTGAATCCACTGCCGACTCGGAGGAATCTGTTGCATCGACACCTTTTGTTTTTCCAGAAGAATTGAGAGTCGAGAGAATTTCAGATGCATTTCCTCGGATAATGCTCGGACTTCCTGCACCGAGGATACGACGAATTGCCATATTACGCAAGTTACTCGCTCCTGCTCCTACAGGATCTAAAATGAGAGGTTTGTTAAGAGACACCGCTTTTGCCGCAGCTTTTTCCATACTTTGGATCCAAGGTTCAGAGAGTGTTCCTATGTTGATAACCGTAGCCGAACAGATTGTAACCATTTCTTCCACTTCTTCAATGGCATGGGCCATAATGGGAGAAGCACCAATGGCAAGAAGAGCATTGGCTGTGTTATTCATGACTACATAGTTTGTGATATTATGAACGAGAGGGGACTTAGAACGTAAATTTTCCAAGTCTTCGATAGTGTTTTGAATGATTGATTGAGACATGCGGAGGTATCCTAGGAAAACCTAGGCAATCTTCGCGATGGCGTCTTCTACTTTTTTGATTAAATCCGATTCAGACCAAGGTTTGTTTAAAAAACTATGTAGGTCTACTTCTCCTCTCAATTGGTTGAGTGAGAGTTCATCGATATGACCAGAAATAATTATTTTCTTAATCTCTGGATATGTTTTGTGGACATCCCTAAGAAACTCATCACCTCTTTGGTTGGGCATAAGCCAATCCGAAATAATGATGAGGATATCGATTCCTTCTTCTGCCAATTCTTCGATGATCGACCACGCCTCTTCCGTATTTTGGGCGGTTTCATAACGATACTCGTTCCCAAAATGTTTTTTGAGCTGAGACTTCAGGCTCATTAGAATGATTTGTTCGTCATCAACGAAGAGAATGGCTTTGTTCATTACGAATTACTTTCCGTCGTGTGGGCATTCAATGAGTTTGTCGTGACCAGGGCAGGAACGTTTTTCCTTTCCTGGGCAAATGGCAAAAGATGCAGATGTAATGACAAAAAGACTAAATAATGTGATGGCTGTTTTCATAATGACCCTCTTTTGGAATTAGACGACAAATGGGACGCGAAAGCAAGAACGATTTCTTCAAACTTTTGTTAGAATTTCGTAACCTTTGTCTGTGACAAGAACGGTATGTTCAAACTGAGCCGAAAGTTTTCCGTCTCTTGTGCGAACGGTCCATTTATCGGATTTGTCGAAATTCACTTCCCAAGTCCCTAAATTGACCATTGGCTCCACAGTAAAAATCATTCCCGCTTCCATTTTTGCCAGTTTTCTAGGAGATCGAAAATGGGGAACTTGTGGTTCTTCATGGAAATTACGTCCTACTCCATGACCCATTAGGTCCCGAACAATTCCATACCCAAGGGGGGTAAGAAAATCATCAATGGCATTGCCGATATCATCAATTCGGTTTCCTGGTTTCACTTGTTCAATTCCGATCCACATGGCTTTTTCGGTATCTGCCACAAGTTTTTCCGCTTCGGGACTAGATTTTCCACCCACGATAAAGGTTTTAGAAGTGTCTCCAATGTATCCGTCGACTATTGGTGATACGTCTAGATTGACAATGTCTCCATCGGCGAGAACATCCTCTTTTTTGGGAATTCCGTGGCAAACCACGTGATTGATGGAAGAACAGATGGATTTCGGAAACCCTTTGTACCCAAGGGGAGCAGACCTATGACCATTTTTTTTGGTATAGGCCTCAGCAAGATCGTTCAGCTCCAGGGTCGTGACCCCAGCTTTGACGAAAGGTTCTAGATACACGAGGAGTTCGGCGGCAAATTTTCCCGCCTTCCTCATCTTTTCAATTTCAGATTTGTTTTTAATGTAAATCACGGATTAGAAATCTGTGGAGCGAACCGTTGTTCTTTTGTTGGCAGAGGTTCTTTCCAAAGCTTTGTCGATCAATCGGTAGATTTCTTCATTGATTCCTTCAATCGCATCGCCAGAAGTCATAAATCCCTTACTTTTGATGTATGCTTTCACTTTAGAAGTGACAATTAGGGATTCCTTCGACGTTGATTCTGTTTGTTCTTCGGACATGGATACCTCGGTTATTTCTTTCTAACTCCGAGGATGTTATCTACGAGGGATTTTTCAATATTTAATTTTTCGCTAATTGCCTCAGAAGACCACTGGTAATTGTCGTGGAGGCTCTGGATGGTGGCTCTTTTCCTCTCGACAAGGGGATTTCCCGAAACTTTTCGGTCTGATTTCCCCGTTGGGACCGGATTTTGCATGGCCCCTTGGACAATGTCCAGGAATTCGGAGAGTTTTTCGAAGGTTTCGTCTGCCTCTCCGAGGAGAGATTCCAAATCATCCTTGGTTTCGCGTGAGGATTCTTTCAGGTCTTCCAGACGTTTTTGGAGGGTAAGGATTTGGCGGTGGCGGTCGGAAAGATCACCTAGCAGCTCTTCGATTTTGTCAAACTTACGTTCGACCGAATCAATTTGAGCTTCTCGTTCTACAAGGAAGGAAGTGCGGTTTTCCGCTTGGCGAATGGTTTCTGTGAGTTCCTTTTCGCGGGCTTCTACCACTTCGATTTCGCGGTCAAGGATGTCGAGGCGGGCTTGGAGTTCCCGTGCATTGTGTTTTTGGCCTTCTAAGTTTTCTACCAAATGGAAAACGGAATCTTGTGACTCTTGTAGGGAAGAAAGGAAGGATTCAATTTTAGATTGTTCTGCTGTGAGTTTGGTTACCCGAGTTTCAATGGAACTTACTTCGCTTAAACTTTGTTCAAAACCTTCCATCGTTTCCGATACATGGACTAGGTTTGAGGCAAGGATTTGTATTTGTTTGTCGATGTCTTCGGTTTGGAACTGAGCTTCTTTTAAAGTTTCTAATTCGTTTGCGATTTCTTTTCGAAGTTCAGAAAACTCGGAGATTGCCGATTGGTAGAGGTCAATGTCTGGTCGATTTTTTTCAAGGGATCGGAGGGCTTCAGAAATTTCTTCTACAGCACGATTGGATTCATCTGCAATCTGTTTGGCGGAAGCAAATAAATCAGAATGTTCTTTGACCGTTTCTAACTCACTCGAAAGAGTTAAGATATCTTCTTTTAATGTTTCCATCTCGGATTGGAAACTAAAAAGAGTTTCTTCTTTGGTATCGTTTAGATCCTCCAATCCATTTTTGATTTCTTGTTTTAAATCCTGGAAACGATCTAAACTTTCTTTTAAGAAGTCTTGGCTTTCTTTTGCAATCTCTTTGAAAGACTTTTCGTAGTCTCTTTGATAAGTTTCAATTTGTTTTTTAGATTCGTCTTTAGAACGTTTGATACTTTCGTCTAAGTTGCGTTTGACGGTATTTAGATGGTTTGAAATTTTTTCTTCCAGTTGGCCTAATTGGACATTTCCTTTATCAAGGAGTTTTGTCAATTGGTGAGAGATTTTAGAATCAATGGTTTCATTGAGCCTATCCATTTTCTCTTCTTGTAAATTGAAAAAGGATTCACCCGATTCTTCTAAATGTTTGAGGATTCGTTCGACTTCGCTACGAGCCAGTTTCGCTTCTTCTTCTAATCGGGAGATACTTTCTTTGGTTTTGGACTCTGCTGCCATATCCAAATTAGCTTTTGCTTTTTGGAATTGGTTTTGAAATTCACCGAGTAGGTCAGCACCTTCAATATGAATTTCTTTTAGGCGATCCTGGAGTCTTTCAATACTATAATTTTGGTCTTCCCGAATTTTACCGAGTTCGTCTTCCCATTTGCTGACAAATTGTTCTAAGTTGGCATTGGCGATACGAATCTTTTCTGTGACGATTTCTTCGGATTCTTTGGCTTTTTCTTCTGCTGTTTCTAAAATTTCATGTGCGGATTCTCGAAGAGCCGATTTTAACTCTTCCACATATTCATCCACATCTTTGGTTTGTGCTGTAATGGATTCGTTTAAGTTTTTGATTTGTGATTGGACTATCTCAAGATCTGATTCCATTTCACTCTTTTGGAGTTTGAAATCAGAATTCATTCTTTCTTCGAGTTCTTTTCTTAATTCAAAAAGAGAAGTTTTAATGACTGTTTCTTGGTTGGTGCGAACCGAATCTAACTCACGATCAAAATCTTTGAGTTCTTGCAGGGCACTTTTTTTGAGAGAACTTGCTTCTTCTTTTAATTCTTCAGAGATACGGTGGAATTCTTCAGAAAAGGCTTCAATTTCTCGAATGAGTTCTTGTTTGCGAATGTCGGCTTGGCGCAGGAGTTTGTTCTCTGCTTCCAAATATTTTTCTTGGAATTGGATGATGGTTTGGTTGATCCCGTCAGCTTGTCTTCTGGTTTCATTGATGATGTCATCACGTTTGGAAAGTGTTTCGAGAGACAAATCTTCAATTTCTCGTTTGATGGCATCTGTCTCTTGACTTAGACCCTTCATAAAAGAATCTTTTGTATGAGTGACTTGGTCAAAAATAGAATCAAAACGTTCTTGGATTTTTTTCTCGAGTAAGTTTACTTTCTCATCTAACTTACCGGAAGCTCTTTGGTATTTTTCTTCTAACCTTTCATCAAACTTATCCACTTTGTCAGAAAGTAGGGAAGATGTATCTTCGAATTTTGTTAGGCGAACATCCAAATCCCCTTGCGCATATTTCATGGATTCGAGGAGTAAATCCATTTCTTTACGTGCGTGGTCGAGTCGTCCGGCAGTTTCTCCTACCATCACATCTGCATGGGATAAAAGTTTTTCGCGTGCAGTCTCTGCAATTTTGGAAAGTGAATTGTCTAGAAAATCGGATTTGGTTTCGAGTAGGCTTTCTAACTCCACCATCTTTTGTGCGACAGATTGTAAAATTTCATCGCTTCTAAGATTGAGTTTATTTTGGAAAGTATCCAACATAGAAATGGATTCATTATGAAGGGCTTCCATATCTTCCGATACTTCGCGTAACTCTCGTTTGTGGGAATTGATCTGAGAGAGACCTTCTTCCATATATTGTTTTTCACGACGTACTTGGGTACTCAAATCTTGGATTTGTTCCATCTCGCCTGATAAAGAAGAGAGGTAATCTTTGCTCGCGCGGATTTTTTCGAATAGGTCACGAGATTCGGAACTTAAAGATTGAATGTCTTCGGCCACTTTTCGGGACTGTTTGACAAGGATGTCGAGGTCAATGCCCGCATCTTTCACCAATTGGATTTTTTGAAGAGCGACACCATCAATTTCATCGGTCAATTTGGACGCATAACGTTTGAGTTGGGAGAGTTTGGTGTTGGATTTGTCCAAACGACGTAACCCAATGGTCACCGCAACACTGGCTAAAAAAGGCAATAAAAAGACTTCTAATCCCATTTTCTCAAAGATCCAATAATAGTATTATGTCGCATGAAGATGGTTGAAGAAAACCAGCCTCGGATTTTTTCCGCAAGCCTTTTTTAATTCAGGGAGAATTCACGGATTTGGAGCCAAAATCGGGCAAAAATCTTCGATTCTTCTGCCTCAAGAGCGGCAAGTCTTTCCCTTGCATTTGGATCCATGCGGAACATTTCGGCACTCATTTCGGAAAGGTGACCTTCCTCTTCCAAAATCAGGTTGGTTAGGCGGATGGGAGAACCCGTTTTGTCCAAAATCTCGTCGTACGCAGCATAGACGACCATAGCTCTTTTTTCAATGACCGTTGTGGTGTACAAATAAGCAAGGTAAGTAAATTCTTTTGGGTCTGGGAAAACCTTTCGTAGGCTTCGGCGCACCAAAGTGTCTAGCTTTGCGAAATAAATTCTTGCCGCAGTTCCCCGAACAAGGGCGGAGTTTTGGTATCCCAATTGGAAACTGGGTCTTATGGTGCGGGCAGCTTTTTTAAAAAAGAGGGCATGTCTTGCTTCTTCGGTAGCATGTTTCAAAATCATCTCCGAAGTTTCTTCACTGGATTGGGTGAGTAGGATTTTTCTGGAACCTAGATGTTCTAAAAGGGAAAGAGTGTTCAGCCAAAGTGCATGGTTGGTTTCATTGGCAACGATGTCAGAAAGAACTTTAGGAATGGAATCATTCGAGAGGACAGCAACAGAACCCATAAATCCAAATTGTGAGATGTGTTTCTTTGGGCTAGCCTTTCTTTAGTGGGATACTGAGTTGGGCGATGGTTTCTCCATCCTCATGGTAGATCCGAAATTGGTCTGTAGGAAGTCCTTCTCCTTTTAAAAGGATAACACAAAGGGCAATCCCAATCCCTTCCCCTTCCGAGTTATCTCCCCTCTCTATATAATATTCCATGATATCGTTATAGTTTTGTGCATGTAGGAGTGAGTTACGAATTTTTTGCATCTCTCCCCGCACGAGTGTGTTATTGTTTCTGACATCAAACTTGATTTGGTTTTCATTATGTTCAATTTTTAAATGCACATATAGGTTTCTTTCTTTTGCCAATGGTTCGAAAGTATTTCCCCTTCCAGAAAGGATGAGGCTTTTATACATTCTAACACCTAACTCGTAGTCGGCGGGAGAATGGATGTCTAGTTGGTTTTCTTGAAAAAAAATTCTTTTAAAGTTGGCTTTAAAACCATTGAGGATTAAATCTTTGACAATGGTAAATAAAATGGCTGATAAATCAGAAATTCCATATTTTTCAGTCAGGGCATCCAAAATTTTTACCAAGTTTTCATCTAAGACCTTGGAGGCACCAAAAGCACTCAGCTCAATGGGCTCTCCGCTTGTAATGAGTTGTTTTACTTGTTCTGGACTTAAGACTTCCATCAAAAAATATATTGGCTCGGGAATAGGGGATTGGATTTGGATTTTTCTTCCACAAGCATTGTCTGTAACTCTTTTCTTAGACGTTCTGTAATGGAATCTATCGTTTTCTTTTTATCTTCTTTATAAGAACTAAAATACTCATTGATCGTGAATGGTGTTCCGAATCTAACAACTGCTTTGTGAGAGCGAGGTTTAAATTCTCCAAAAAGTTCGTTTTCATAGCGATATAAAAACTCATAGAGCCGTTCTGCACTGGGTAATTCTTTGATATAGGCGGTTTGGATAGTGATAAAGTCATAAGCTTTGGTTGCCGCTTTTCTTGCCCAAGTTGCCATTTCTAAACTAGGAAGTTCTCCTTTGGGATCGGGCATACCCACAGAAACCATTTCAAGAACACTTAAGATCCTTCTTAGTTTTTCGATGGCATTGGCATCATTATCCCATTTGGGGATATTGGCTTTTCTTGCAATATTGTCGAGCATAGCATGACGCATCCGTCCCAATCGGTAGTCAAAATCATCGGCTCTGTTTTCATCGACAGGGACTCCATACTCTTTTTCTTCCCTTTCAATCATTCGTTTTCCCACCGACAAAAAACGATGGACTATGTCTTTGCCAGTTTTTTCAATCCCTAACTTCTGTTCCATTTTGCTGATGGTTTGGTCTATGTCTTTTTGCATGGAGTTTATGGAACCGGTCATTCTGTACTTAACAAAAGTGGGCAAAATCCAAATTTTTGCATTTGGCTCTTTTTTAAGTGCATCCTCCAGTCCCCAAAATCCGAGTTGGGCCACACCTGGTTGGAAGGGAAGTAGGGTATCGTTCATACCACTAGTGGGTTCTCCTTCTGGGAATAGGGCAAGTTTACCACCGGGAGAGGCAAGAATTTCCCTTGATGCTTTTAAGGATTCACGATCAGGCGCACCAGCTAACACGGAGTAGGCTCCGATGGATTGGATAAAGTCACCTACAAATCCATAAGCCCATTCAAACACTTCTCTTGCGGCCATATAATGAAACCTAGAACCCATAATGTTTGCTGCGTGATAGGCAATTCCAGGTTCTTTGGTTGTGGGATGATTGGAAATATAAAGGAGACGTTCTTTTTGGAAGGTCTTTAAAGTTTTTTGGTCTGTTTCGGAAATCTCAATGGAATCAAGATTATGGAGCATTTTGTTAAGAACGGGAAGAGTCAGATCCGTAAACCATAGAGCAGGAAGATTGAACTTTGCGGGAATGAAGGATTTGATTGACATAGGACGTATGCTGACAGCTTAATCAAAGGAAGCAAGTACGAATTCACATGGCACTTATAGAAGAACTCAACCAACAAGGCAATTTCCTCTTCCGATGGCGCTCCTACATCCCAGGAGTCATTTTGTTTCTTTCCTTACTGTATCTACCGTATGTCCCTTATTTCCAAGGGAACTACGAGTCCAATTTGTATTGGTTATCTGGTGCATTTTTAGTCAGTTTTGCGGGACTTTTTGTTAGATGTTTTACGATCGGATACACTCCTAAAAATACGTCAGGTAGAAATACAAAACAACAAGTGGCTGATGTTGTAAACCAATCAGGTATTTATTCGTTAGTCAGACACCCGTTATATGTAGGGAATTTTCTTATGTATCTTGGCCCGGTTTTTATCCTTAGGGATTTTGCCTTTGCTCTCGTATACATTATGTTTTTTTATTTGTATTACGAACGTATTATTTTTGCAGAAGAATATTTCCTTCGTGGTAAATTTGGAGAAGGATATTTAAAATGGGCGGATAAAACTCCAGCCTTCATTCCTCGTTTGTCTGGTTATATCAAACCAAACTTAGATTTTTCATTTCGCAATATTTGGAAACGTGAATACCCAAGTTTGTTTGGAATCATTGTTGTGTTCACTGTTTTTGATTTGATCCAAGTTTATTTCCAAGAACCGGCACTTCGTGCAGTAGACATCACTGGAATTTGGAAACCATTCCATACTTGGTTTTTTGGATTTGGACTTATTTTTTATGTTGTCACACGTCTGATTGTAAAGACCACCAAACTTCTCGAAGTCGAAGGTAGATAGTTTTTTATGAGTCGGTTGTCCAATGGTTGGAAGATTCCAGAGTCTCTAGATGATAAAAGAGAACTTATGGAATCTTACCAAAAAACCGTAGAAAGTATGGAGGCGGAAAATCCGCTCACCATCTTTCGGGAACATATGGACAACGGACTTTTATTCAAAGCCGGATTGCAAGATGCAATGAACCAACTCACTACATTTGCAAACCTATATATGAGCATCATCGAACTAAAAAAAGAAATAGAGAAACAGACAAAAGGCAATTGATCCAAACAAAAGTTGTAGACTGCAGACAAAACAATTTTCAATCCATCTTCGAATGAAGTATGTATTTGATTTCCAAATGTATGAAAATCAAATACATAAAACTAAAGATAAATTAATTTATTTCTTCCAGTTCTATTTCCGCAAAACATCCATCCTTAGATACTTCTTTGAATTCGGGGGTTAGAATATAAATGTTTTTTGGGTAATTGTTTTCTTTTTGAAACTTAGGAAGTTTTGATAAGGGAATGGAAACTTTAGATTTGTTTTTTTCCTGAAACAGGTACACGAAAGCAAGTTGGTCTTTTGGCATTCTAAGTTCTTTATCTACATTAATACTTTCCCGTAATAAAAATCGCATCTGGAATGTAGGTAGGGATTCTCCAGGACAGGCATATACATTCAAATAACGAAATTCTCTGGGTGAAAACTCGGTTCCATTCCAAAAATGAGAGAGTTTCATTTCTAAGAAAAAATCGAAATCTTCTTTTCCGTCTTGTTTCTTTCTCCAAACAGTATTTTTATCTTTGTCTAACAAAAGATGGATGCCACCGGATCCAGTAGCATCTTCTATGCGGAATGGTGGATTTTCTTTGTATTGGTTGATACTTTTTTTGGTTCCGGAAAACAGATAATAATTTCCGAAGAGAACTAAAATTATGGCGATGAAGATAGGAAGTACAATGACAGGTTTCATATGAAAGAAAAACTTCTACTGCCTAAGAAAAAGGGCTACTTCTTTTTTTGTGAATCGATCCTAAAGGAGATCAAATGAAAATTGGGATTTTAGGTGGCACTGGCCTGATTGGTAAGTCCTTTATAAAAACTGCCTCTCTGAAAGGACACAGGTTTCGTGTTTTCTCAAGACAGAATTCGTTACCTGCTGAATTATCTTCTTTCCCTGAATTAGAATTTGTTTCTTGTATTCTCCCACAAACTGCAGACTTAGAAGGTTTAGATGCCATTGTAAATTTAGTTGGCGAACCAATTGCGGGCGTTAGGTGGACGGAAGAACGGAAACGACTCATTCAGACTTCCCGTATTGATTTTACACGGGGGCTTGTGGCACGTGTTTTGGATTTAAAATCTCCACCAAAAGTTTTTGTGAATGCAAGTGCCGTTGGTTATTATGGAATGTCAGAAGAACATCATCTTCCTTATAACGAAAATACTGCTCCAGGAAATGACTTCCTTGCCAAAATTTGTGTGGATTGGGAAAACCAAATCCTTCCTTTGCAATCAACAGGAATTCGATCTCTCGTCCTAAGAACAGGAATTGTTTTAACTCCCGAAGGTGGAGCCTTAGAAAAAATGATTCCTCCTTTTTTATTAGGTGTTGGTGGATCGATTGCTTCTGGAAAACAAGGAATGAGTTGGATTCATATAGCAGACTTTATTTCCGCTATGTTACACTTAATGCAGTTGGATTCAGCCTCTGGCGCTTTTAATTTAGTTTCTCCCCAACCAGTCAGTAACGAAGAGTTTTCTAAATCTTTGGCCAAATCTTTGCACAGACCCAATTTTTTCAAAGTTCCTTCCTTCGCCATACAGGCGCTCTATGGAGAAGGAGCTGTAGTAGTGACAAAGGGACAATATGTGCTTCCGGAACGGTTGCTTTCTAGCGGATATGAGTTTCAGTTTCAAAATTTAGAAAAGGCACTTGCAAATCTTTTAGAAAAACAGTGATTTCTTCTTTTCAAAAGATAAGAAGGGTGAGAGACTGGAGCCAACCTTATCTTGGAGTAAGAAATGAACTCAAAAAAAGTCCTAGTCTCTCTCTTCGCACTCTCCTTCGCATTCGTGATGGTAGCTTGTGGCGATTCCAAACCAAAAGAAGAAACACCTGCTGCTGTTGAATCTAGCGCGAGTGCCGATCCTGATCTTGCAAAAGGGGAAGAACTTTACCTACAAAACTGCTCTTCTTGCCACGGTGAAAAAGGTGCTGGTGACGGAGCTGCTGCTGCTGCCCTCAATCCAAAACCAAGAAACTACAAATCTCCTGCTTCTGAATGGAAAAACGGAAATACTGCTGCTGGTGTGACTAAAACTTTGAAAGAAGGAATCAAAGGATCTCCCATGGTTGCTTACGGACATTTGGGTGATGATAACATTCGCATCCTTGCAAAATACGTAGAACACCTTTCTAAAAATTAATCATTGTCTTTTTCGGTTCCGCCTACGGGTTGGAGCCGAACACTTGTCTTTATGAACCAAATCATTAAAAAAGCCGATCGACCCACTTGTGATTGTGGAACCACTCGTGACGATGAAAATGCACGTAAAGTTGTTAAGTATTCCACTTGGGGAATGATCGCCATGGGTCTTGTCGGGATATCTGCTACACCAACCGATATATACTTTGTTTGTCGAAAGTGCAAACAACCCTTTGGTCGAATGACGAAAGAAGAAAGAAAATCGAAATCCTAATTTTAGTTGACCCGCGTTCTCGGTGGATTTCCCTGGAAGCTAATGATGGAAGAGTTTAAGATTCGGTTGGGATTTGAAAACGGGGGAAATTTACCCGTAATTCATATATCTGGCGAAATCACATCCGAAGCTGAAGAGGAAATCGTAGAATCTTACGAATCCATCCCGGCAGATAAACGAAATCGTGTCATTTTGAACTTTTCGGAAACATCATACATCAACTCTGCCGGAATTGCGACTCTTATCAGTCTCATTACAAAATCATCAGAGAATCAGGGTAAAATTGAATTTGCAGGACTCAATACTCACTTTAGAAAAGTGATGGATATTGTTGGTCTGACTGATTTTGTCCTCATTCACGATTCTCTGAATTCTGCGCTCACCCAAGTCTAAATTATTCTAGATTCCAAACTTCCCTTCCGTAAGATAGGAGGGAGAGAGGTCTTTTCATGAGTGAAGTGGAAATCCACGTCAAGGGCAAAACATATAAATTACCGGTCATTGTTGGTACCGATGGAAAAGAAGGAATCGACCTAACCGATTTTTATAGAAAAACGGGCCTAGTCACTGTTGATCCAGGTTTGTTTAATACAGCTCTTGGATTGTCTAAAGTATCAAGACGTGATCCAGAAAAAGGGGAGCTAACCTATCGCGGTTATGACCTAAAAGAACTCGCATACCAATCCACATTTGTGGAAACTTCGTTTTTATTAATTTACGGGAACCTCCCCACAAAACAAGAGTTAAATGACTTTTCCGGTCGACTTTCTAAACACTCTATGATCCACGAAGATATGTTAAATCTCTTCGACGGATTTCCTGGTGTTGCCAATCCATTGGCAGTTTTATCTGTAATGGTTACTTCACTTTCTAGTTATTATTTAGAAGACTACGAAGAAAAATTAGATATGGGTGTGGACTTAATTGCAAGGTTACTTGCAAAAATTCGCACCATTGCCGCTTTCACATACAAACATGCAGTGGGTCATCCTTTCGTATATCCTTTGGATAAAAATCCATATTGTACAAACTTTCTTTATATGATGCATAAAATGCCTGCGGACAATTATACAGTTCCGGAAGAGTTTGATCGTATTTTAAACCAAATGTGGATTTTACATGCGGATCACGAACAAAACGTATCCAACACTGCAGTCCAAGTGGTAGGTTCTACTCAAGCCAATTTATTTGCCTCTATCTCTGCAGGGATTATGGCACAATGGGGAGCACGAGAGGGCGGACGTCCTACAGCAGCCATTGGTCTAATTGAAGACATTTTAAAAACTAAAACACCTGTTAAAGATTATTTCGAAAGATTCAAACGCGGTGGTTTGAATATCCAAACTAATGGTTTTGGACAAAAGGCTTATGATGTAGTGAGTCCACGTGCTAAGGTCGCTCGTGAAATCATTCGTGAATTCTACAAAGGTAGAAAGTTGTCTGCTGTGGAAGACATTGCGCTACAAATAGACGAAGTGGTTTGGAACGATTCCTACTTTATGGAGAATCTTCTTTATCCTAATTTAGAATACTACTCTGGTCTCGTATTTCACACATTGGGAATTCCTAAGAATATGTTCTCAGTGATGCAGGTCATTGGCAGACTTCCAGGTTGGCTTGCTCATTGGAGAGAACAAAGAGTGAAGGGAGACTTCTCAAAAGTTCGTCCAAAACAGATATATGTGGGTGAAAATCAAAGAAAGTACATTCCTGTTCAGAACCGTCTCTAGGTTTATCAAACAGCATCGTCTTATGAATTTCCGCTGGTTCGGACTTGTATGGTGTTTGCTGGTTGTTTCGTGTATTTCGAAAGAGGCACCACCCAAGGTGGAAAAAGGGGTCCTTTCCGCTGAGTCTTATTTAAGTTCCTCCTCCAAAACGGTGGAACTTAAAGGTGAATGGGAATATTATCCGGGACTTCTCATTTCACCTTTAGAGTTAGAGATTTTAAAAACAAACCGGGAGCCGCATTTTTTTGAGGTTCCTGGAGTTTGGTCCGACTCTTTTTGGAAACGGGGATTTTTGGCAGGCGATGGATATGCCACCTTTAGCATGAAAGTCCACCATGGACTTAAAGGGATTCCCCTTTCTGTAAAAGTTCCTGAAATGGAAACCGCCTATAATCTGTTTGTTGATGGTGTGAAAATATCATCCAATGGAGTTGTTACTACCTCTTACCAAACAGGGAAACCGGAATATCGCCCACGAATTGTCGATTTTTTTCCCAAGGAAAATCAAACTTCAATTTTATTACAAATTTCCAATTACCATCACAGAAAGGGTGGGCCTGCACAAATATTAGTTTTGGGAAGGACATCCGATATCCACCATCAATTCGAGTTTGAAATTCTGCGCGATATGTTACTTGTAGGTAGCATTTTGTTTATGGGAATTTATCATTTGTTTTTGTTTTGGAACAGGAAAAAAGACCCTTTCACATATTGGTTTGCACTTACGTGTATTCTTGTTGCTTTACGTGTGTTCATTACTGGAAACAAATATATTGTTCATCTGTATCCAAACATTTCCTGGGAAGTCCATTTAAAGTTAAGTTACTTAAGTTTCTTTTTGATTACTCCTATTTTTGCTCGTTATGTTTATTTACTCTTCAATCAGTATTTTTCACGTAGAGTTTATGAATTAATTAAATATTCTGGGTTTGTATTCTGCTTTATCGTCTTTGTGACGAGATCATCTTTTTATACTTATTTGATGGTTCCGTTTCAGGTTTTTACCTTGTTAGGTGCTATTTATACATTTTTTGTTATAGCACGAGCCATTCGAGATTCTTCCCCAGGTTCTCTTATTTTTTTGTTTAGTTTTATCATCTTTATCGCAAGTTTCGTAAACGATATTTTGGTTAACAACCTAATCATACACGGGCCACTTTTGATCCATTTGGGGATCTTTACTATGTTCTTTGTGCAGTCCGTATATATTGCGAGAAATTTTTCAAAAGGTTTTGTGGAAGCAGAAAACTTAGCTGGTGAACTTTCGGATAAAAATAAAACTCTGCAAAGTATGCAAAACCAACTAACAGAGCTAAATGAAAGGTTGGAAACTCGAGTTAAAGATAAAACTGAAGAACTCCAAGGAAAGTTGGATCAAATTGGAAAAGATATGAGACTTGCTAAGTCCATCATTCAAAGTGTTACCAAACTTCCTGATTTAGAACCTTTCCTTAAAGTAGATATTTTATACAAACCAATCGCTGAAGTGGGTGGGGATATATATTTCGTAAAACGCATTCAGGATTTTTATTACCGATTCTTTTTAGGTGATGCTACAGGACATGGTTTACAGGCCGCACTATATTCAATGATGATCCAATCTGAGTTTGAACGTGTGTCTGCTGTGGCCATGCGACCAAACGATTTGTTGTTTTATATGAACCAACATTTTTATGATAAAAATGCTGACCTTCAAATTTATTTCCCTGCGATTGTGTTGGATTTTGATTTTCATCAGAAGATCCTTCGTTATGCAGGAGGTGGAGTTCAAAACCAAATCCATCTGAAAAAAAATGGGTTCACCGCAATGTTGGAAAACACGGGTCCCATTATTGGAATTTTGGAACACTACAGGTATGGTATTACTGAATCTAAGGTAGAATCGGGTGACCGAATTTTTTTGTTTACAGATGGATTGTTTGAGGAGTTAAACGAATCTGATGGAGCTCAGGCTTGGGAGGATTTGTTAAAGATAATTCAGGTTACAGTTTCTTTACCTTTTGCAGAAGTCCTTCCGGCAATTCAAAACATGTTATTCCAAAGGATGAACAAATCTCAATGGAAAGATGATTCCACACTTATTTTTATCGAGGTCACCTAAACATTTTTTATGTTAGGTGACCTGTTTTTAAATATCTTAGATATTAATTAGAATTTAAATTTTATTTGATCGTATGTGAATTACCAATCTCCGGAAGATCCTCCGCCCGCAGAATCACCGCCTCCCCCAGACCAACTGTCCGAACCAGAAGACCATGAGTCCCCGCCACTAGACCAACCTCCACCACCAAAATACCCACCATCGGAACCACCACCATTACCGATTCCTATTTTACGTTTTAAAAACATAACGAGTAGAAATAAAAGTACGGCAACGATTAGGCCAAAAGTACTTCCAAAAAGAAAGGTTAAAAAGGGGAATAAAACAAGAAGGCCTATGATTGTAAAAATCACTCCTCCTATGGAAGGAACAATTAAGGAAATTAAAGTAAAAATTCCTCCAACAAGTCCCGACGAAAAAACTTCCTCTTCGGAACTATTGCCAGTTGTGGCCACATCATCTTCTGAAGGGGCATATTCTCCTCGGATCGCTGCCATAATCGCATTCACACCGGCGGTGACACCACCATCCATATCTCCAGACTGAAAGCCTGGTCTTAGTTCGTTTCGGATAATTTGTTTTGCTTGGATGTCTGTGAGTGCTCCTTCAAGTCCACGGCCTACAGCAATTCTCATTTTCCTTTCGGTTGGTGCTATGATTAATAAAACTCCATTGTTTTTTGATTTTTGCCCTAACTTCCATTCGTCGAAGATCTCCATCGATACATCTTCGATAGTCTCTCCCTGTAAATTTGGTGTGATATACACAGCAATTTGGTTGGAAGTTTCGGCCTCAAATTGTTTGAGGTTGGATTCCAGTTGGTTTACTGTGGCTTCTGATAAAATGCCAGCGTGGTCCATCACTCGTCTTTCCAATTTGGGAACTGGATAAGAAGAAACTTCTGTAAATGTAACAAATAAAATAGTTAGAAAAAAACAAATGTTCTTTTGGCTAAACCTAGAAATGATTTTTGAATTTATAAATTTAAAATTGAATTTCATTACATCAATTTCCCACCGTCACGGATTTCGTTGGAGATTTCGTTTTTGTCATCTTTTTCGATTTGAATATTGTATTTTTTGAGAAGTTGTCCGCAGAAAAGAATACTGGAAACAATCCCTTCTTTTTTCTTGTTCGACTTCATTCCCTCAACGATAAGTTTTACTGCTTCGTTCCATTCTGATTTAGGCACAATTCTTGCGATTTCTTTGTCAGGTAAAACTCTTACAAAATGTTCAAACAAAGAAATATAAATTAAAATGCCAGTTCTGTTTTTTGTACGAAACACTTCTTCATCTAAAAAAGCTTCTTTAGCTCTCAGATCAACAAAGTATTGTTTGGCGGCCCTTGAAACTAGGTTGATTCTGATTTTAGGAAAAAGTGCAGTGATAGATAAACCAAGGAGAGCACCAATCCAAACAGATAGAACTGCAAAGAAAGATTCACCACTCCATACAAGGCCGTAGAATTTTTGTGCAGTATAGAATGTTACTCCAGTCACTCCACCCATAAGAAATGCACCAAGCCATGCCCATTCTTTATAATGGTGAGAGGATTCAGCGAAAAAAGGAACAATTTCTGCCGCAGTTTTTGATTCTGCTTCGCCAACAGCAGATTTGATTTCATCTAAGTCAGATTTAGAGAAATAACGTGTTAGTATACTCATGGGCAGAAGAAAAACAGGAAATTCTGCCTAGATCAACTAAAAAAACTAGATTTTTGAATCGATGACGATGATCAAGCTGACCAAAAATAAATGTAGGATACTAAAAAAGAAAAAACGTTTTGCAAGGAGTTTGTCCCCCGAAAGTTTTAATCGAAATGCGAAAAGCAAAATCAAAACTGTAAGAAAAATCGCAGAACTTAAAAATAAAAATCCCATTCGTTCATCGGCAAAATAAAATCCAATGACAGACAACGAATATGCAATCGCATAAAGAAAGATTTGATTTACTGTCTTTTGAATGCCTGAAACTACAGGCATCATAGGAATTCCTGCGAATTCATAATCATCTTTTAAGAAGATAGCTAGTGCCCAGAAGTGTGCAGGTGTCCAAAGAAATATCATCAAAAATAAAATCCATGCAGGAACGGGAAGGGTATTTGCCATTGCTGCATATCCGATCAAAGGTCCAATACAACCAGAGATTCCACCGATGACGATGTTTTGTTCTGTTCTCGGTTTTAACCAAATAGTATATAAAAACACATATAAAAGTAAAGCAGAGAGGGCACAAACGGCCGTTAGTAGATTGATAAAATATGTCAAAATTCCAAACGCCAAAATAGCGACAAAAATACCCAAAAAGAGTGCAAAACCTGGTGAAATTTCTCCTGCTGGGATTGGTCTTTGTTTGGTTCTGTACATCACAGCGTCTCTTTCTCGTTCAATATATTGATTGAGAATGAAAGAGGCAGAGCTCATTAAATAAGTCCCAAACAGAGTGATCGAGATTTCCCAAAGGGATGGGTAACCATTAGTACCCAGATACATTCCAGGAAGAACTGTCGCAAGAACGAGTACTGTGACTCTAGGTTTTGTCAGTTGGTTCCATAATCGGAACATTATTGGACTCCTCTTTCAGGAGACCTAAAATGGTAAAAGGCTGCAATAAAACAAAACATAAACACGAGAACACCGTTTAGCGTGTGTAATCCGGTAATGAGTTTGGGTAGTTGGTACAAAACGTTCATAGCACCTAAAAAAATCTGAAAAGATATTAGATAAGCTGCAATTTTAAGAGTCTTTTTGACCAAATTATCCTTTAAGTAAAGGATTCCATAAGCAGACAAAGAAAGTACAGACAAGGCAGCTAAATATCCAAACAATCTATGTTCCATTTGAAATCGGATGGGTCCTATCATTTTCGGAAACCACTCTCCATTACAAGTAGGGAAGTCGGAACAAACAAGACCTGCATAGTGAGAACTCACCTTTCCACCAAGAAAAAGTTGGTATAAAACGACGATGAGTACAAATAGAAAAAAATACTTACCAGGTCGATTCCATTGGAATTTGGATTGATTATCTTCGGAGATCAGCAATCGAACTGTTAAACAACAAGACAATAATAGAACTGCATTGAGTAAATGTAGGTTAACGGTTGTTGGGTGGAGAAGTTTGGTAACAGTGAGTCCGCCGAGGATGACTTGGGAAATTAAAAATACAAGGGAGAGTGTTGCAGGAATCCCCAGGTTTTTTCGAGTTTCTTTTTTTCGTAAAATCCAAATAAAACCGATTCCTACAAGGATTCCTAAAATCCCTGAATAGTATCTATGTCCCACTTCCATAAAGATCTGAAATGTAAATTCTGGTACAAATTTACCATGGCACAAAGGCCAATCAGGACAAGCGAGCCCTGAATCGGTTGCTCTTACGAGTGGACCGTAGAGGAGATTGATAAGGATCATTGCGGAAAGTATGGTGTAAAAACGTTTGAGTGTCATACGTCTATCTGTTTCCTCCAGGTTTTGTGACCTGAGTTTAGGGAAAATAAAATTAATCTTGCATCTTTTAAAAATTGTTGGATAAAAAGAGCAGTTTTTCGTATAGACTATATCAGGTAAAATTATGCAAAACACAGACCTTTACAATAAGGGTGGCTATTGGACTTTCCTTGTCACACTCGTTCTCAACATTCTATTTTTCGCTTATATTTCCTTTGTTCACCCGGGAACACCGGATAACCCAGGAATGGAATCAAAAAGCGTTCAGTCCAAATAGGGTAACCACCAAATCTTCGTGAACATTCGATTCTTCTTTTTTCTTTTTCTGTTATTAGGAACTAGCGTATCTGCGTATGATCCGCATTCCAACTTGACTCGGGAGAATAAACTTCCGAAAGAATTAGAAAATATCGGATTTTCTGATGTCACGGGGAAGTCACTCAATCTCGACATACCGTTTCGAGATGAATCGGGAAAAATCGTTAAGTTTTCCGATTTTCTTTCGAAAGGGAAACCCGTCCTCCTTTCTCCTGTTTATTTCAAATGTCCTACTCTTTGTAATTTTCACCTCAATGGTGTGTTCCAAGGTTTAAAAGCACTCGATTGGTCTCTTGGCAAAGAATACCAATACATTGCCGTATCCATTGATCCGAAAGAAAATGAGTCGGTTGCTTTTCCTAAAAAGGAGGCCTATTTGAAGGAATATGGTAGAGAAGGAGCCGGATCCGGTCTTCATCTCCTCACGGGTACACAGGAATCCATTGATATTTTAACCAAACAATTGGACTTTCGGTACGCATGGGATGCGGAAGCAAAACAATACATCCACGCCAGTGGGGTTTATGTTTTGACTCCAGAAGGTAAGGTGTCGCGCATCTTTCAAGGAATCCAACTCGAACCAAGAGATTTAAAATTTGCCTTTCTCGAGGCATCTTCTGGTAAGATTGGGAGTTTTGTAGACAAGTTTGCTTTATTTTGCTTTCAATTTGATCCGAGAAAAAATAAATATACGATATACGCATACAGGATGATGCAATTCGGGGGGGCAGTCACCTTACTCCTTCTCGGTGCGTTTTTATACATAAACTGGCGAAAAAAAACAAATAACAACCGTCAAGGAGTCACATAGATGTCTTGGAGCAGTCTCATTCCAGCGACCTCGTTCATGCCTATCCAGGCAACTGAAATCGCAAAAGAAGTCGATCTTCTCTATGCGTTTCTGATCATAGCAAGCCTTGTTTCGTTTGTCATCTTGGTTGGTGGAATGACATGGTTCCTCATCAAGTTCAAACGTACAAGTTTAGACCAGAAATCCGCATACATTACTCACAATAATTTTGCAGAATTTCTTTGGTCGTTCATTCCTCTCATTATCATGATGGGGATTTTCTACTGGGGTATGGTCATTTTTGAAAAACTCAGAAACCCACCAGAAGATATTGCGGCTGAAATTCATGTTACTGCAGAACAGTGGGCTTGGACTTATCGTTATGCAAACGGAAAAGAATTTTATAGCTCTGCAAATGATCCAATGATTGTTCCGGCAGGAAAAGCTACAAAACTCGTCCTCACTTCTAAAGATGTAATTCATAGTTTTTTTGTTCCTGCTTTCCGAACCAAACAAGATGCGGTTCCAGGTAAACTCACACAACTTTGGTTTGAGCCTAAACAACCGGGTGAATACATCGTTTTCTGTACTGAATATTGTGGTACGAAACACTCTGGTATGATGATTAAAATCAAAGCGATTCCATCTGAGGAATATGCAGCTTGGTATCATGCTGAGAAAAAAGGTGCTGACAGTCCTGCGGATCTTGGAAAGACACTATTTGCTCAAAAAGCTTGTGCTTCTTGCCACTCGATCGACGGATCTAGAATTGTTGGACCTACAATGAAGGGACTTTTTGGTTCTAGTAGAAAATTTGCTGATGGAAGCCAATCCAAAGCTGATGAAAACTACTTACGCGAATCCATCCTGGTTTCTTCTGCAAAAATCGTAGAAGGATATCCACCAGCGATGCCAGTGTTCCAAGGCCAACTTTCTGATGAAGATGTTGCCAACTTAATTGAATATATCAAATCCATTAAATAAGGAAGAGAGATGAGTTCAGCACAGACAAAAACCGAACATGGTCACACTGACCATAATTATCTGAACCACGGATCTGGAATCTGGTCTTGGATGACCACTCTAGACCACAAACGTATTGGTCTTATGTATTTTGCAACAGTTTCCACCCTTTTCTTAATCGGTGGTTTCTTTGCTTTGGGAATTCGTTTGCATTTAGCAAAATTTGGCGCTACGCCACTTTTGGATCCAGATACTTACAATAAGTTTATGACTTTCCATGGTGCCATTATGGTATTTATGGTAATCATTCCTGGAATTCCGGCTTTCCTCGGAAACTTTATTCTTCCGATCCAATTGGGTGCAAAAGACGTTGCTTTCCCAAGACTGAACCTTGCCTCTTACTACATTTTCATTGCAGGAGCACTTCTTTCCGCTTCTTCCATGATCTTCAACCAAGTAGACACGGGCTGGACATTCTACACTCCTTACTCAACAGCAAAAACATCTAACGGTGTGATTTTGCTTGTGATGGGCGCGTTTACAATGGGTTTTTCTTCCATCTTAACGGGACTAAACTTCATTGTAACCACACATAAACTAAGAGCACCTGGAATGACTATGGACCGAATTCCACTGATGATTTGGGCTTTGTATTCCACTTCAATCATTCAGATTCTTGCAACACCAATCCTTGCGATCACTCTTTTACTCATTGGAGCAGAAAAAGCTCTTGGAGTGGGGATTTTTGATCCAGACCTCGGTGGAGACCCAATTCTTTTCCAACACTTCTTTTGGTTCTACTCTCACCCTGCGGTGTACATTATGATCCTTCCTGCAATGGGTGTGATCTCTGAGCTTATCACTGCTTTCTCCAAAAAAACAATTTTCGGTTACCGTGCGATTGCTTATTCTTCCGTTGCGATTGCCGCAGTATCCTTCCTTGTTTGGGGACACCATATGTTTGTTTCTGGACAATCCACTTTAGCAGGACTTGTATTTTCCATCATCACCATGTTTGTTGGGGTTCCAACAGCGATTAAACTTTTCAACTGGATCTCCACTATGTATCGTGGAACTGTTACCTTCGAAGCGCCAATGCTCTTCGCTCTAGGTTTTATGTTCTTATTCACGATCGGTGGTTTGACAGGCGTTTTCCTTGCATCAACTGGTATGGATGTTCACTTCCATGACACTTACTTTGTAGTTGCTCACTTCCATTATGTAATGGTAGGGGGAACACTTATGGCACTGATGGGTGGAATTTTCTACTGGTTCCCTAAGATGTTTGGAAAGATGACTTCTGATCTTGGTGGAAGGATCTCTTGGGTTCTTATCTTCACTGGATTCAACGTAACTTTCTTCCCACAATTCATTTTAGGTGCAATGGGAATGCCTAGACGTTACTTTGATTACCTTCCTGAATATACAAACCTCAACCAAATCTCTACAGTGGGTTCTTGGCTCATTGGTCTTGGATTTTTGGTAGGTCTTATTACCATCATTCATGGAATTTTGAAAGGGGAAAAAGCTCCGAACAACCCTTGGGGTGCAAAAACACTCGAATGGCAAACGACTTCTCCTCCACCACACGAAAACTTTACAACTACTCCAACAGTAACTGCAGGGCCATATGACTTCCGTTAGTTCTTCAAGTGAATTTCATCACCAACACCATTTTAAGAGTGCAGATCACCAATATGCCTCTTCCAAACAAGGAATTTGGTTATTCCTTTGCACTGAGATCCTGATGTTCGGTGGCCTATTCGTAGGTTACCTCATCTATCATTCTCTTTACCCAACTGTTTTCAAAAACGGTTCGGAAACATTGGATTGGAAAATGGGAGCTGTGAATACAGTTGTCCTTCTTGTTAGTTCCTTCACTATGGCTGCTGCCATTAACTACGTGCAACGTGGTTTACATAAAATAGCAGCTGTTATGCTCGCTCTTACAATTGCTTGTGCTGGTGCCTTCATGGTAATTAAATACTTTGAATACAGTCACAAGTTTCATGTAGGAACAGTTCCTGGTAAATTTTCTCTAGTGGATCCTTCTTGTGCAGCTGGTGGAAAAAGAGCAGAGTGCGAATCTAAAATTTCCGCTCTTCTCAAAAACCCTGCAGAATTAGAAAAAAACCATGTGAGCACAGAAGAAGTTACACGTCTGAAAGCGGTGATCTCTCAACCAAAATGGGAAATGTTCTATGGTTTTTACTTTGTAATGACTGGACTTCACGGGATTCACGTGGTAGCTGGTGCGCTTCTCATCTTCTGGGTATTTATAAAAACTCTACGAAGAAAAGTTGGTCCCGAATACTACACTCCTGTAGAAGGTGTGGGTCTTTTCTGGCACGTTGTGGATTTGGTATGGATTTACCTCTTCCCACTTCTTTATTTGGTAGGATAAAAGGTATAATAGAATGGAATACGTAATCAATTACGGACTTTACTTCATTGCTCTCGTTGCAGTTTTCACTCCAATTCTTGGATTTGGAATTTTTGCTCCTGGGATTGCAACAGCTACCATTTTAGGATTTATCGTAAACTGGTTTGGTCAGTTTTTCCAAACGGATCGATTTGCAAAATTTACAGAAGAAAACAAAGATAGCAAACTGCTTAAATTTGTTTTAGGTGATGAAGATCACAAAGAAGACCATGCTTCTGCTTCCATGTGGGTAGAAGATGGAGAAGAGGAAGAAGAACCTGATCACCATGTAATATCCATTAAAACATATGTATTCGTTCTTTTGGCTTTGTTCTTTGGAACGTTCATTACTGTTTGGGTAGCACAATACGATTTAGGAAAGTGGAACATGATTGTTGCAATGGCTGTAGCGACTTGTAAGGCTTTCTTCGTTTTAGCTTACTTTATGCATTTGAAGTATGATAATATGTTGAATCGTGTTATCTTCCTTTCCGCATTTGCCTTTTTGGCTTTGTTGTTTGCCTTCTCTTTCGGAGACATCATTTCAAGAATTGCTCCGTCAACTGAGTTCCCAGCAAAACCTTTTTTCTAGAAAAAAATTGACATAACGTTTTGAAAAGAGCCCGCCTTCGCGCGGGCTTTTTCGTCTAATGAAGAATCGTGTATCAGTATATTAAAGCGATTTTATCTCTCTTCTTAGATCTAATTCCTGAGAGAAAAACTTATAACGACGATTATATAAAGGAATTAGACAGACACACGCGAATCATCCAAGTTCCCGGAAGTATCATCGGCGTATTTGCGATGTTAGGATTTGCTTTTGATACGGATGCTAAACTCCATCCAGAGTTTCCTGAACTCTTCTATTTTCGGATTGGATATAGTCTCTTTTGTTTTTCCTATTTAATTTTTTTCGTATATAACCACCTGAAAAACAAGTTTTCTAATTTGGAAGGACTGACTTGGGCTTACCTAACCTATGCCTATCTTTTATTTACGGCGGCTTATTATACGGGTAGGATCGCGGATGATGCACCTTATGTTTCTGGATACCAGATGCTTGTGATGATCCTTCCTTTTTTGCCACTCCCAAGAAAAACTTTATTCATTTATTATCCTATATCCATTCTCATTTTTTTTGTTTCTGTAATCGTATATAAACCTGATCTCACAACTGCAGCAGCAAACTATTCAATGCAGAACTTGGCAATAAGTTATGTTCTTGGTATTTTTACTGGTCTTATTATGGAACGATATCGATTCCATTCTTTTCTAAACCACAAAAGAATTATTAAAAAAAATGAAGAAGTTACTAAGACTGTAGAAGAAATTCAGGCATTGAAATCCCAACAGGATGGTGACTATTTTTTAACATCACTATTACTTGAACCTTTGTTAGGCCGTGAAACCGATGGTAATGCTGTCACAATAGACACAGTTATCAACCAATACAAAAAATTCAAATTCAGAAACAAGGAATACCAGTTAGGTGGCGATTATGTATCTGTTTATAATTTAATCTTACAAGGGAAACGGTACAAAGCCTTTATCAATGGGGATGCAATGGGTAAATCTATCCAAGGTGCGGGTGGGGCCATTGTTCTAGGAGCAGTATATAACTCCATAGTAATCCGTTCAAAAATGGACCCAACTTCATCAAACAGGTCACCCGAAAGATGGTTACACGATTGTTATTTGGACCTTCAAAAAATATTTGAGACTTTTGATGGAGCCATGTTAGTTTCTGCTGTGATTGGACTTCTTGAGGAATCAACAGGGACTTTATATTTTATTAATTTAGAACATCCTTGGGTCATTCTATACCGAGATGGGAAAGCAAGATTTATAGAAGATGAAATTCATTATTATAAATTAGGCGTAATGGAAGTTCCAACCAATCGATTTATTTCAGTTTTTCAAATGCAAAAAGGGGATAAAATTATCTGTGGTTCAGATGGAAAGGATGATCTTGTAATATCTGAGTCAGGGAAATATCGAGATATCAACGAGGATCAAAACTTAATTTTATGTTGTCTTGAAGAATCCGATGGAGATTTGGAAAAAGTGATCTCGGTATTGAAATCAAAAGGGAAGTTTTCAGATGATTTAAGTTTGATATCATTGGAATATAAATTGGGATCATTTTCTAAACCTGGTGTTTACTGGAAAGAGGCGAAAGAGTTTATTAAATTAAAACAGTATAGCAAAGCATTGGATGTGCTTTTGTCTTATAATTCAGCCTTGGAAATTTCTATTACGGAATTAAAATATATTACTAGGTTATACGAAAAAGAAGGTGTCTTACTTAAGGCAATGGAATATGCGAGTTTGGCATTGGAAAATTTTCCTTCCGACACAAGATGGATGTTTCATACCTCGGTTTTATACAAACGATTGTATTCAATTTATAAATCGAAATCTTTTTTGGAAGAATCGCAAGAGTTGAGTGAAAGGGTGCGGTTACGGCAGCCATCAAATATTGGGAACTTAATTCATTTAGCTGACGTTTGTCGGTTGAGTGGAGATAAAGACCGGTTTGTGTACTTACTCAAACAAATCGAAATATTGGAACCTAACAATTCAAAATTAATGGAATTAAAAGAGAAAACTTAATAATTAAACCCACTTGAAGTTTTTTCTGAATTATAATTCGTTTATACATGTCCTGCTTAAGATTGTAAATGAAGGTTGGAAGATGTATTACTTTTTAAATAAAACAATTCGATCTTGAATTTCTAAATTTTTGAAACCAAAATGGTTTTTGATCCATACAAAGGATTCTTTTGTATAAAAGAAAGTATGTGTTTGGTCATTTTTGTAATACCATTTTTCAAAATTAATAGAATCATCATAAGGATGGGTGAGTATATATAAACTTCCGGTTTCATTGAGTAATTTTGTTAAATTAAAAAACTCATCTTTCGGGGAATGGAAATGTTCCACTACCTCTGTAAGGATAATATAATCATAAGTTTGATTTAAATTATCTGTGTAGTTATGGAAAAAAGGATCGTAAAGTTTGATTTTGAATCCTGCTTTTTCTAAGAGGTATTGAACCACAGGTCCTGGACCCGCACCATAATCTAAACCTTTGTCTGTTGTTTTTTGGTTTGTGATCACCAGATCCACAATGGGTTTTAAAAAATTTTGGTAACGTATATCCTCTACATCGTTATTATGTTCAAGGTATCTTTTTTTTTCATCTTCAGAGGTAGGCCAAAATTTTGAATCCATAAAGACAGAAAGGCAATTTTGGCACCTATTGTAAGAGCGAAACCGATTGGTAAAAAACGGAATGGATTCAGATTCGCAAAGAGGGCATTTCATGATTCTATAATATCATTTTAGAAAAACAGTTAGTGTTTTCAACTACGAACCATCCATTTGACCGTCATTTGTATTTTATAAAAAACCATTCTATTTTTTTGAATCGTGATCCGACAATTAGAGTAATAGAGATACCGGAACACCCATGCAAAATATAGATTATTCCAGAAAGCTTAGATCCGGCCGACCCTATGAGGGCGAGGTTCCATCCTATTCTCCACAGCCGCATTCCTATTTAAGTAACGCACAAAAACCAAAATCTGCTTTTATCCTTCTTGTCGGAGGAATTTTACTTTTTACTTCCGGAATGGTCGTGGGAATCCAATTGGGGCAAAAAGAAACAAAATTCAAAGAAAACTCTGAAACCTCTTTCTCGAATGTTGGTAACCAGAAATTACCTGCCCCAAAACTTTCTGAATCTAACGGGGACGGACAGAACCAGGACCAAAGCCAAGGAGATCATTCTAGCTCTTCTTCGGAATCACCGTTTCCGCATGCTTTGAAGTTCCCACCCAAAAATGACCAGATCAATTATATGGTCCAAATTGGGGATTTCACACCGGAAGAAGCAGTAGCGGTCGGAAAACAATTGATTGAAACCAACCCTTCTTTGCGCGGACGCATTTTTCGTACCTCTACGGGGAAACTTTTTGCAGGATATTTCTATCGTTTGGATGATGCCAAAGAAACTCTTGAGGCTGTAAAATCCAAACTTCCGACCCTGACAGACGCCCAAGTAAAAACCATTCGATTCTGAACTATTTTTGTCAACTTCCTTGACATTCGTCAATTTTCAGGTATAGTAAAGGCAAGAGTATTTACGGAAGTTATTATACTTACTTGGCTACAAAAAAACTAAACGAAAAAACTAAAGAGCCTAAATTCAAGGTGGGGGACTACGTTGTATACCCTATCCATGGAGTAGGTGAAGTCACAGAAGTTGCAAAAAAGCTGATTCTGGGAAAGAAGAAAGACTGTTACAGTTTGGAAATTCAAGGTTCCAAAATGAAGGTCTCTATCCCTGTGGATCGGGCAATCGATGTGGGTATCCGGTCGATCATTGATAAAAAAGAGATCAAAAAAGTTCTCACTCTCCTAAAAAAGGATGAGGTCGACACGGAAGAGGACTGGAAGGTCCGTTACCAGAACAATATGAACAAGATCAAATCTGGTTCCATTTTCGAAGTGGCTGATGTTTGCCGTAATCTTTACAGACGTGCCTATGGCAAAGAACTTTCCATTATGGAAAGAAAGCTCTATGAGAGCGCCTATAATTTAGTAAAGATGGAAATTGCATTGAGTAAGGGTGTACCCCAAGAAGAAGCAGGAAATATTGTTTCCGATGTGTTAGCAGCTTCAGTGCAAGGTATGGCTCCACCACCACCTCCAAAAGAATTGGATGATGATCTAGATTTAGAATAGACTTCCGTTTTTGCTCAACTCTTTTACAAGGATTGAGTTATGAAACACTTACTTTCAGCCCTTGGGACGATTCTCGTCTCTTCGGTATCGTTTTTCTTCTTATATTCGGAATCGCAAAACCTCGTTTTGGCGGGGTCGCTTGCTGGAATCATTTTTCTTTATTCCCTATTCCTCGTGTTAGGTGAAAGAAAATTATTCCCTGAAATCAAAGCAGATGTTGTACTTTGCGCTAGTATCGGGGCTCTCCTCGGATTGTCCATCGCAGCATTTCCAGTGAGCCTTCTCAACGATTATGGTTATAAATCTATTGCTATCTTTGTTGCAGTTCTTCTTTTCCTAACTGGAATCAAAACAGGTGTGGCATTTGCAAAAAAACCAGGACTTTCAATTTTTGGTGGTGGGAGTGGGGCCGCAGGTTCTAGCTTTCAAATTCCAGGTTTAGATACTGCCAATACCCAAATTAAAGATAAAATTTTAGATACCTCTGTTGTAATCGATGGTCGAATTTTAGATATCGCTGATACTCACTTCTTAGATGGCCCACTTATTTTGCCTAACTTCGTTTTACGTGAGATCCAACTTATTTCTGACTCTTCGGATCCTATCAAAAGAGCTCGCGGTCGCCGTGGTCTTGAGATGTTGAATAAACTCCAAAGAAAAGGTTCCATTGAAGTAAAGATCACTTATACAGATTATTCTGATACTCGCGAAGTAGATGCAAAACTTGTGAAACTGGCTCGCGATACAGGTGGCGCCGTTGTTACTAACGACTTCAACCTTAACAAAGTAGCTGAGTTACAAGGGGTTCGTGTCCTTAATTTAAACAACCTTGCTAATGCCTTAAAACCAGTTGTACTTCCTGGTGAAGAATTCCAAATCTCTGTCATCAAAGAAGGAAAAGACGAAAACCAAGGAATTGGTTATCTAGAAGATGGCACGATGGTTGTCATTGAAAATGGTGGTCATTTAGTTGGAAAAGATGTACGAGTGGTCGTCACAAGTATCATCCAAACTGCTGCTGGTAAAATGATTTTTACAAAAGTGCAAAACGGTAACAATAACTACAACAAATCGTAATTTAATTTTAGTAGTCTAACGGGTATGAAACTGGTACGTTTTTTAATTTCACGCGAAGGGTTCATATCCGTTATTTGTTATGCGGTCACCGCATTATTTTCCTTCCTTTCTTTTGCTCCTTTAAGTCTTCCATTTTTTGTTTGGTTGGCACCCTTTGGGCTTTTTCTCATTGAAAAACGAAACCGGGGCGAATGGAAAAAATTGATCTATCATGGTTTCGGTTTTTCCATTCTATTTTATTTTGTTTCCTTCCATTGGATTTACCATATGACCACTGTATTCGGTGGGTTTGATTGGTATTTGGCAGTGCCCATTTTTATTGGTTCTGCGATTTTACTTAATTTTAAATTTCCTGTTTATCTTTTGTTATTTTCCTTTTTAGCAAAACGGGTGGGAAAATTTTTTCCTATCATTGCTTCTTTTTCGATATTATTTGCAGAATTTTTTACACCTCAAGTATTCCCTTGGTATTTTGGAAACGTTGTGGCTGAAAATCAAATTTTAGCACAAAACGCAGAGTATGTGAGCTCATACGGGTTATCTGTATTTTTATTTTTTGTTTCTTATTATTTGTTTTCACTTAGAAAACCAAAAACTGTTTTACGATTACTTACAAATTTTCTCACTAAACATAAAAATTTTCAAAAACAGTTTTTGTTAGGTGGTTTAAGTTTAGTTTTGGTTCTTGTTTTGTTTTTTGGAAATGGGTATTACTTATTTCAAAAATGGTCAAATGTAAAACCCATTGCGGAAAGGGATGTATTAATTGTACAACCCAATGCGCCTTTAGAATTTCGGGATGGTCGTAATCCTGCAGAAGAAATTCGTAATTTAATGACGCGAATCGATTTAATGACAGAGCGGGAATTAAAAGAAAATCCTGCAGATCTCGTCGTATTACCCGAGTCAGGTGTTCCATTTTTTACAACTCACGATTCAGAAGTGACGAGGTATAGTCGCATTTATTGGCACCAATTCGAATCTTTAATGGCTATTATTAGTTTGCGTCATGGAACCAATGTTTTTTATAATGAGTTAGATGCAGATTTAATACCTACAGCGCCACCCGGCCGTATTTCCAGACGAGATGTTCGTATGTATAATTCTTCGGTGATAATGAATCCGAATGGAGAAAGAAGAAATAGTTACCAAAAAGTTTTTTTACTGATCTTCGGCGAATACATGCCTTTTGAATGGATGTATGCATTGTCTGGACAAACTGGACAGTTCGCACCAGGAACCAATCTAAATTTAATTCCTTATTATGAACCAAGAAAGACTGCATCTTCACAATCAAAAGACCTGCACTTCGAAGATACGATGGCAATGGGACCAGAAGGGGTTCGAGAATACTATTCCAAAGAAAAAGTGGAAGAAAAACAAATCGGTAGTTTTTTACCTCTGATTTGTTATGAAGTGATCATCTCTGAGTTCGTAAGAAAGTTTGAGGGAGATCCTGATTTTATTGTCAATGTCACAAACGACAAGTGGTATGGAAATTCGGTTGAGTCTTACCAACACCATACCTTAGGTAGACTGAGAGCCATTGAATTTCGCAAATGGATTGTTAGGTCCACAAATTCTGGAACTTCAGTATTTACCGACCATCTTGGCCGCAACATTGACAATGATTTTACCCCGATTGAATCTACTGCTGTGATTCGTAAAAAAGTGCAAGTGATTCCTGGGGAAATGACTTTTTACAGGTTATACGGTAACTTACTTTCCTATTTATATTTGGGAATCGTAGGATTAGTGTTTTTCTTTTATGCGAAAAGGAATTCTTAAAGTTCTTTTTGACTTTAGATTTTATATAGCTCTCTATATCTCTGTAGTTTCCCATATAACATTAATTATATACTCGTTCAACAACTCAGATTCACCCTATCACAAAGTTCTTTGTGGCCCACCTTGGATATATGCAGAGGAAGAAGAAAAGGAACTCTCATTCCAGATGAATTTTGGAAAAATCGGTGGGGAAACTGGAAATGCAGAAACTTCCGAAGATCCAGGTGAGGGAGAGGAAGGAGAGGATGGTGATGGAAACGGTTTTTCCAAAGGTAAGTATAAAGGGAGCCAATGGGAAGAATTAGTCAAAGATTTAGAAGGTACCTCTTCTTTACGCAAACAATTCAAAAATGATTATGATTTAATCAATGAAAACTCTGGAGTTGCGGATTCTTATATCAAAAGAAATCGAGATTATGAAGATATCATAGTTAAAGATGTTTTTCCAACAGTCAAAGGAATCCGTGATCCTTTCCGTGTTGATATAGAAAACGCGGAAGATAATTTATTTGTCCACAAAGAACGAAACCGCATCATCGAAGATTTTCGAAAAGGAGATGAATCCTCTCCTCCTATTACGATGAGGATTTCTAAAGAAGGGGAGGCGGAACCAAAGTCTCCATTGACAATGACGAAGGATGACCGAACTCGTTATTTAGACAAAACTCTCAAACAAAAGAAAGAAAAACAATTGGATGAGTTTATCTCTCGGTTTATGGGATATGATCCCGATAAAGGAGATCTTAGTTATTTTGTTAGGGATTTATATTATGAAAACTTACAAAGATTAGCTTATCCTTTTAGTGGTGATCCTAGTTACTTTGCAATTGATTATTTTCAAGAAAATCTAAACAAAGAAGATTTTCTTAGACAAATGATGGCAGCTCTTTCAGAGAATTTAGGAACCAATACTGGAACAGAAATTCTTTTTACCATTGAAAATATTTATGAAATTCAAAGCCGGGCACTCGAACAATACTTTCAGGCAAAAGAATACTTAAAACTAGCAACTCCAGAACAAAAACAAACTCTACGTTATGAAACTCTGCGAAGGATGTCTGAAAAATACAAAAAGCTATTATTAGAAAAGAAACTCTTCCACCCAAAGGATGTGGAAGAAGCATATTCCAAAAAGAGAGTTGATATTTTAGATACTTTGATTGCAAAAACCCCGAATGGTTATCGAAAAAGAGATGGATATTTTGAAAAGGGAAGGGTTCTTTGGGAGGTAGGGAACAGTCGCAAAGATTCTAAACTACAAACAGAAGCTCTCAAAATATGGAATCGAATTTCCAACCTTCCCACTAATGGTGATTTTTTAAATGAAAAGGCGTTTGAATCCATCCAACTTTTGTTAAGAGATCTTGGAAACGTTTCGGATGCAGATCGTTTGCCACTACAAACAAAAGACCAAATTGAATTGATTCTACGCACAAGACTCAGTGAATCGATGAATCGAAAAAAAGAAAGAGAAGATAAATTACTTTGGCCTAAGATCAGCCAAAAACAAAAAAAAGCTGAAAACTAAAGTTAAAGAAAAAGTTATTAAATCTATTAGGCGTTAGGTGCTTTGTTGTTTTGATTTAGGTTACGGGGAACTCGGGAGTTGGATAGTTTAGATTTTTAAATTTTCGAGTCCGTTTTCGTGAAACTCTTGGGCCCATTTGTCATGAAAGGGAGTTTCTTTTTCAATTCGTTCTTCGATTGCCATTTGGGAGATGGCTGTTTCGCCGTAATGACGAAGGAAATCTCTGTGAGCCAGTCTTTCAATGAGGGCTTGCCAGAATACTTCGTCCTCGTAGTCTTCTATAATATCAACGAGTCCACTTTCTTCCTCAAATTCTCTGGTTAAATAAGGTTCTCCATTGTTTTGGTCAATTTGGACAATATTTCCAAGACCCGCATGGTCGGCCTGTGCAAATACGTGACGAACCACATCAGCAAACCGAGAATCCGTATCAGGTTCATCTTCGGAACGATCCTTGGCTTGGAGGGTAGAAATGACCCAGTCGCCCATATACACCAACTTGAGCAGGGTTTCGTATTGTTCTAGGGACAGTTCCATTTCCATTTAGGATCAGGTTCGGTCATGAGCTTATGAAGAAAAGAGTTTTTTTAAAAGAAGGATCGATCCATTGGTCTGAAAATTCAATCTTCGAGTAGAATTTCTTTGTTACGAAGAGGCCTATATTTATCTCGCACAATGGCAGTTATATCATCGATGGCAATGAGGACCTCTTGGTTCGGGTCATTGTTTTCATAGGGAAGATAAAAAAATCCTAGAATTCTGATGGAGCTTTTTTGAAGAAAAACTCGATCATTTTGATCAAAATTTTTGGAAATAGAAACCGTAATGGATTTCCAACCGCGATAGTTGAGTGAAGTGAGGTTCAGTTGTCTTACTTCTGCATCTTGTGATTCTATGATTAGTGTTAGGTTCCCATTGGACTGAGAAGAATAAATGGGAATGGTGATTTCTTTGATGAAGGCATTCACCTCAATTGGTTTTGGAAAGTATAATGAAAATGGAAAATTGGCATCTTTGGGGATTCGTAAGACAAGTGCTTGTTTGGAGCCAGGAATAGGTGCTGTAAAATTGGTAGAAAGGGAAATTTCTGGAAGTTTTGTACCTTTTTCTAATTTAGTACGCAAGTTACCTTGGTTGTAATTGGATAATTCAAAGTTTTCTAGTAGTATTTCCCGCCAAATCCCACTCTCGCCCCAAATCGGAACCATTCCAGAGAAGAAAAGAAAAAGTGTGAGATTCCTTAAGTTTCTTAGTGCAATCATGTTGACAATAATTCCTTAGAAGGGGGATATATATGTTTTATCTGTAAAAAGGAGACTTATACAAATGCAGGCGCACAAATACCTTTTGGCCATACTGACAATTACTTTCGCAGGCCAAATCACAGCACAAGTTGCTGCACCAAAAGCCACTACTTCCACAAAAGACCAGGCAATCAAACAAACAGAAACCACCTCTACTCAAGCCAAAGATGGTGTTGATAAAGTTGAGACAACTGTAAAAGACATCTTGGGTGACAAAAAAGAATCAGGAGCTTCTACTTCTGATGCGTCTGCTCTTTTTATTACAAGTAAAACTTCTTTTTCATTAGATGCAAAAGACGAATCTTCCACAATCGATTTTATCGAGTGGAAACCAAAAAACGGTGAATACAGAAAATACACTCAACCGATTCGTCTTGCTGAAGAAGGTCTTACTGAAATCTACTATCGTTCCGTAGATAAAGTAGGAAACGCGGAAACTCCAAAAATCCTTGTGGTTCATGTAGATAATACTGCACCAAGAGTAAATTTGGTTCCTCAAGAACAATTTTTTGTTTTAGATGGAGTTCCTTTCGCATCGAAAAACAATACTTATACTTTAGTTGCAGAAGACCAACAAACAGGTGTTGAAAAAGTACAATTCAGCATCAACCAAGAAGCTGCAAAAGTTTATGCTGATCCAATCAAGTTAGAGAATGGTGGAGCAAACGTAGTTAAGTATTCCGCTACTGATAAATCTGGAAATTCTTCTCCTGAATCTTCACTTATCATCAATGTAGATGATGTAAAACCAACTGTTGAAATCGTTCCTTCTTTTCCACTTGTTGATATCAATGGAAAAAACTTTCAAAGAAAAGGAAACGTTTTCTATGTAAATGCTACTGATAAAGAATCAGGCATTAAAAAAGTTTTAGTAAAAATTGACGAAGAAGAATACAAACCTTATGTAGAAGCAATCGTTATTGAAACACAAGGTGATCACGTCATTAAAGCAATGGCAGTTGATAATGTTGGTAACCAATCCGATGTAGTAGAAGTAAAACTCACTGTAGATTTAACTCCTCCTACTTCTACCATCCAAAAGTCAGCTGAAGAAACAAAAGTAGAAGCTCCTCAAGCAACAACTCCTGCTAAGTAATTCGACTAAAAAACTAGAACCGCTCTTTGGCGGTAGAAACCCCTTTCTATATGAGAGGGGTTCACTTTTTATCCTTTATTTTCCCAAAATCCTGTGTCAGTTGCGGGAGGATTGATTTCTTCTCTGAACTGTTAGCAGTTTGTAAGTTTTGTACGAAACAAAACTACCTTCCACAAAAACAATATTTAAAAACTAACCGGTTGAAACATCCTTCGGATCGATTTGTTTTTTACGATCAGGTCCTCTTTTTACAAAAGAGGGGAAACTTTGAAAAATGTCTTTTCCAGTCTCTAAAGTTTGAAAATGAACGTTTCCTTGCAAATTACTTTTGTTTAGGCCATAGGTTCCTTTGGAACTTTCTAAAAAACGATCCTCCCGATCGAATCTCCTTAGTTCCTTCCTCAAGGAAAGATGGTCCAAGGTCTTACCATTCTTCCTATGTTCTTTTTACAAAATGGATGCAGTTTTGGAAAATCAGGGAAGATACTAGTCTGCGTAAGGTTTCAGTGGACAAACAGTCATCCCAAGGTTACGAAAAGCGATTTTTTCATGCAAAAAAGGCATTCGAATTCATAAAAAGTGATAGAATCATTGAGGGACTTCATATTCTCATTGTAGATGATATATTTACGACAGGTGCCACTGTAAATGAAATTGCTAGGCTGTACAAAATGGCAGGAGCAAAAAAGGTGACTTGCGTAGTTTTACTGTTAAGTGGAGGTGATTGAATCGAATGGATGTTCAAGTCAAGGATGACATAAGGATTATTAAATTTTCTGGGGCCATCCTCAAGGTTGATTCAGATGAAATTGAAAAAGAACTTTCTAAACTCACACAAAGTTCTGTTAAAAAAATCATTTTGGATCTCACAAAGGTTCATCATATTTGTTCCACTGCACTTGGAATTTTTGTTGCCACCAAACGTAAGTTAAAGCCTATGAATGGCGATATCAAGGTGATTGTTGTTGATGAAGATTTGATTCAGCTTTTTGAAATCACAATGCTCGACAAAGTATTTGAAATTTTCCCTGATTTATCTTCCGCTATGGAAGGCTTTCAACTGGACGAGGAAGACTCCCACTGACAAAAAAAACTTTAGCATTTGCTTCCGGCAGTTTACACAAATGGAAGGAAATGCAAATGCTGCTTTCCCCTTACGGTTATGATGTTGTACTCCCTAAAGATTTAGGAATCAACTTCGCACCAGAAGAAACGGAAAGCACATTCACTGGCAATTCATTTATAAAATCAAAAGAACTCTATCGGCTCACGGGACTTCCTTCCTTTGCCGACGACTCCGGAATATCTGTCCCTGCACTTGGGGGAGAACCAGGGGTGTATTCGGCAAGATTCGGAGGTCCAGGTCTTACCGACAAAGAACGGGCTCTCTTCCTATTGCAAAAGTTAGGTGAAAATCCTAATCGGGTTGCTTATTATAGTTGTGTGGTAAGTTATGTGGATGGGATCAATGAAGTTTCCTTTGAAGGCCGAGTGGAAGGTGTCATTGCCAATGATTATGATGAGGAAGGTCCATTTGGATTTGGGTATGATCCAATATTTATTTATCCTCCCTTCGGAAAGAGGTTTTCACAGGTTCCAGAATCAGAAAAAAATACAGTCTCTCACAGAAAAAAAGCAATGGAACATTTTCTGGATTGGCTTTCTCATCTAAAGTAACAAAGGTTAAATTTTTATTTAATCAAAGTCGTTTGCACTATGAGATTTTTATTCTCTTTTTTTTTCTTTAGTTATGCGATCCTTTTGGTTGGGAACCCCGTGGAAGCACAGGTTCTCTGTTTGGGAGGGGAATGTTCTAATATTCCGAGTGAATACCAATTATTAGGAAATTTTGCAGAACCCGTATTTGATCGAATCTATACCAATGGATTCCTTCGTTCTATGGGGGAAAATGCCGTATTACAGAATTTAAATTCAAACCAATCGGGAGGATCCAACATCGAACGATACCGATTGGGATTAGGTTATACGATCTCTCAAGGTAGGGAGAAAGCCAGAGATTTTTACTACGAAAATTCTGAACTGAGAACTCTTCCCAAAAAGGGAGCGGCAGCCTCACCTTCACTCAGTTTTACGGCGAACTTAGGGCAATGGTTGGATGGAGCTTTTGCAAAACAGTGGAACCTAACTACCCATTTTTTCCCATATGAGTTTAATGAAGCGAATATACCTTTTGTCAAAATTAGAAACACTGATGTTCGAGGTAGGGTTTTTAATTCTGGGGCCGTCCTGAGATATTTTCCTATTGATTCTGGATTTTCTTTTGGAATGGGAGTTTTTCAAACCAACCAAGATCTTTACCTGAGCGCTTATGATAGAAGGCCAACCCAATTTAGAATTGATGGGGACAAACGTCGTTGGATTGGTCAAAACGATTTGTATTACCAATCGAGAATTGTATCTGGGTCTTTAGATTTAAAATATAACTATACAATCGGTTTTTTCTCAATCATTCCAGGAATTGGATTTGTTTATAATCATGGTTATACTGCTATCCATGCAAGTCGATTTGCTGCTATATCCACTATGGCAAATCCAGATGATTTTGGTTCTGTACCAAGTGCGATTGGCATTCGATTATCAACAAGACACAACCATAGGTCAGGTTTTGGATATGGAAGTTTAGGATTACAAATTAGTATGGGAAAATTTAGTTTTGTGACAGAATTAATGGCAGGGAAAGAAATTCAGTCGATTAATCTTTCCCTGCAACTTCAATTTTAAGTAGCGAGAATGGCACCACCGGTAAGTCGTTTGTAAAAATCGTTTCCTTCTCGTTCCAAAAATTCTTCGTAATTTCCTTTGAAATCTTTGATTCCTTCAGGTGTCACTTCGATGATTCTTGTACAAAGCGAGGAAATAAATTCCCTATCATGAGAAACAAGGATGACTGTTCCTTCAAACAAGGATAAGGCGTAGTTAAGGGCTTCAATGGTCTCTAAATCTAAGTGGTTGGTTGGTTCGTCAAGAGCAATGACATTGTCTCCGGCAAGGATCATTTTACCAATGATCATTCTTGATTTTTCACCTCCAGAGAGAACCGTTGTGGATTTGTTTGCCATATCTCCAGAAAAAAGCATACGACCGAGGATCGCACGGATTTCTTGTACTTCCGTTCCTTGGGGAGCGTTACGTAACAACCATTCCACGAGAGTGTCCGCATCTGGTTCCATCGCCTCACGGTGGTCTTGCGGGAAAAAGGAAGTTTCTACGGAATCTCCCCATTTTACCTGACCAGAATCTGGTTCTATTTTTTTTAATAACATTTTGAGAAGGGTTGTTTTACCAACTCCGTTTGTTCCAACGATCCCCACTTTTTCCCCTTTGGTGATGGAGGTACTAAATTCTTTGATGACTGGTTTCCCATCGTAAGCTTTGGAAATATTAATGGCTTCGAACACATCTTTTCCAAGTGTACGTTTTGCTTTGAAACGAATGTAAGGTGCTACCCTAGAAGAAGGTTTTACATCCACCATATCTGCTTTGATTTTTTCGATCATCTTTTGACGAGATGTAGCTTGTTTTGATTTACTTGCATTGGCAGAAAATCTAGAAACAAACTCTTGTAAGTCGGCAATTTTTTCTTTTGCACGTTTGCTATCACTCATGAGTTGTTCACGAGATTGTTCTGCTGCAATCATGAAGTCGTCATAATTTCCAGGGAACACTCGGATGGTATTGTAATCTAAATCAGCAATATGAGTGGCAACTGAGTTAATGAAGTGACGGTCGTGGGAAATTACGATGACCACTCCCTCGTAGTTTATTAGAAGTTCTTCTAACCAGTGAATGGTTTTGATATCTAAGTGGTTGGTAGGTTCATCCAGTAGAAGGACGTCTGGTTTTAAAAATAATACTTGGGCAAGAAGGACTCGGAGTTTGAATCCACCGGTAAGAAAATTTAAAGGGCGATTGTGCGCAGAAGTAGGGATTCCTAATCCTTCTAGAAGTTCACCCGCCACCGATTCGGCCTCATACCCGCCCATATCAGCAAAAACTTCTTCAATTTCGGAGATACGCATTCCGTCTTCGTCGGTCATCTCTTCTTTGGCGTAAATGGCATCTCGTTCTGTCATCACGTTCCAAAGTTCTGGATTTCCCCGAAGGACGGTGCCGAGAACGGTCTCATTCTCGTATTCGTAGTGGTCCTGTTTGAGGTATCCGACCTTCATATCCTTGTCCACCACCACAGAACCAGCAGTGGGCTGTAAAATACCCGCTAAAACCTTCATAAAGGTCGATTTTCCGGACCCGTTGGCCCCAATCAGACCGTAACGGCATTCCGGTTTGAATTTTATGGAGACGTTTTCGAAAAGAGGTTTTTTCCCGAAGGAGACTGTAATGCCGCTAGCTTGGATCATAAGTCAATTTTCTAAGGGAATCGGAGGTTTCAACCGACATTTCGTATGGTATGGCACGGATTCTTATCATCATTCTCCTCTTTTTCGGGAACGGGCTCATTAGCTCACAAAGTGTAAAAAATGGAATCCAGGTTTTGGAGGGGGATCTTTTAAATACCGGCCATCTCCTCCGCACGGACAAACAGGTTTTTCGGATTAGTGGTGGTGTCTTACAAGAGGAATTAGCATATTTAGCCGGGAAAAAGATACGGATGTTATGCGATGTGCAAGCAGAAACTTGTAATCCTATTCGTTATGAGATGGAACCCTTCGAATCTGGCAAAACACCAGACTGGACCTTAAAAAAAATCCCTCGCTATGTGACAGGGGGACTTTTTTCTTTTAATCCTCAGTGTACACCTGATGGAAAGATTTTATTTTGGACCGCCCTTGTTCGCGAAGGGGGTAGATCCACCCAAAAAATTTGGGCCGCCAAACGAGACCAATACGGGTTTTGGATGCAAGGAGAACAACTTCCCACGCCACTGAACAATAAATTTCCTTCTGCTGTCATTTCAGCTCTCCCCGGTGGGAATGAACTTTTTGTTTTTGGGAATTTTGGGGAAGAAGAAATGCTCGACAACTTAAAACGGGAGATGATGTATAAATCTCAAATTGCTACAAGAGAAGCACAAAACCCAAAAGAGTTCCATCTTGTTTTGACAAAGTTAGAATCTGAATATAAAGAACGGACAGAAAAAATCCAAAACCGTGCCCCATTATATAAAACTCGTAAAACGGAATCGGGTTGGTCGATGCCCACTCCGATAAACTTCCCTAGCTTTTATAACTGGTATAAAAAGGCAGATAATCCCAACCAACAAGTATTTGGTGGTTCTGCATTGGCATCGAGTGGTCGGACACTTATCTACTCAGCCCAACAAAAGAAAAATTACGGTAAATTAGATTTATATGTAAGTTTACAAAATGATTCGGGTGTATTTGAAGAAGGGATTAATTTAGGAAACACTTTGAACACCGTTGAAGAAGAAATGGCACCTTTCCTTGCTCCCGACGACAAAACATTATATTTCTCTTCTTCTGGAAGAAAAGAAGGAATCTCAATATTTATCACAAGAAGATTGAATGATTCTTGGACTGCTTGGTCAGAACCACAAGAATTGTCTTCTAACCTAAGAGGTGTTAATTTTTTTAGCATCCCTGCCGTAGGAAATTGGGCTTACGTTTCTCGGGAAGGGGAATTGTACATGGCGGCCATTCCTAACCATTTCCAACCTGATCCTGTGGTGGTGATCAAAGGAAAGGTGGTGGATGAAGAGGGGAAACCACTTTCAGCTTTTGTTCAGTATGAATCTTTAACGAGAAAAAAATCAATAGGATCGACTGTGAGTGATCCAAATACAGGTGAGTTTAGCATCATCTTGCCGTATGAGGAGAACTATGGGTTTTATGGAGAGAAGGAAGGTTATCTTCCTGTTTCACAAAACCTTAATTTGGTGGGTAAAGAGAAAGAAGACAAAGAAAAAACGGTCCTTCTTGTCCTTCCCAAGTTAAAAAAAGGAAACCAAATTGTGATGAACAATTTGTTCTTTGCCTTTCGCTCTGCTGAACTTACCAAAGAATCGGAGCCGGAATTAGACAGATTGGCAGGTATTTTACGAAAATCTGCGAATTTGAAAATTCTCATCGAAGGTCATACAGACAACGTGGGAACCAAATCTGCCAACCAAAAGTTGTCCCTGGAAAGAGCAAATTCAGTTGCTAATTATTTAAAGTCTAAACATAAGATAGAAGAAACACGGATTGCTGTGGTGGGATTTGGTCCCTCGGCTCCAATTGCTGACAATCAGACCGAAGAAGGTCGTGGGACGAACCGAAGGGTAGTCTTTAAAATTTCGGAAGAGTAACCAGTGGATATCAAAAATATAAATATACCCAAAGTCAATGTAGACACCCAAAAGATGATGGGTGCCGTCGATGGGCTCGTGGACAAAATCCCTCCCCAAATTCAAGACCTACTCAAAAAAATTGCCATCTCGCTTTTTGCATTTTTTCTTATCATGGCAATTTATGTGGGTTGGACCAATGGTTGGGAAAGTGCAAAACCGCAAGGATTGCAACTGGCTCAGGATACGAGAAGTTTATTTTTAACAGAGATAGAAAGAGACTACAATCGGAAAAGAAAAGATGTCCGTATGTCCGATCCCGAAGATTTAAAATACGAATCCAATCGTAGGATGCAATTTGATTTTATCAGTGAAAGAGAATCTAATGGATACACTCATGACACAATCCCTGAGGAACAAGATTTTTTAGGAAAAGAATACGACTTTAGAAATAGAAAAGCAGAAGATACTTCGGTTCCTCCCATCTACACTCCGTCAGGTGATGGTTTGATTCCAGCACCAATTGATATCCAACCGGCATCTCCCAAAGAAGATACAAAATCGGGTTCTGATTCCGATTCCGACTCAGAACTTCGGATGCAAAGGATGTTAGACCGCGTTTCCGATTTGGAAAAAAAAGTGAAGGCAAAAAACGAAGAAAAAAACCTGGAAACTTTGAAATTACCCAAACCTCCTGAATCAAATGAAGGATTTGGGAAACCTAGAAGTTTAGAACGAATTCCAAAAAATTTACGATGAAGGATTTCTTTTTGTATTTTAAGTTTGTTTTAACTCCTTTCTTATTCGTTTGTTTTGTTTTCTTAAATTTGGTTTCTAGCCTTTCTGCCGAATCCACAGAATTGTTTTTACCGTTTCCAGAAACTTGGACCAAAGAGGGAGGTAAGGAAACAACGGAAAGTCAAACAAAGAATCCTCTGAACTCTACAGCAATGATGAACCCAGTGCAGGGAACTCCGTCCAAATCTCTAAACAATCTTTCCACTCAAAACAATAGTCCAGAATCATTACCGTCCAAGTCTGCTACACAAGAAAACCAAGCAGCTGTTACAATAAATGCAAAACCAACTGATAAAAAGAAAAAAAAGAAGGAAGTCATTGATCCTTCTCTGGCTTCTTTTCAGAAAGGAAAGGCCTATCTAACAAGAGATCAAAAAAAAACCGCCGAATCCGAGTTTGCTGATTCCTACGGAAAGGAAGGAGACGCGGCAAAGTTTTCTCGTGTAGAAAACTCGAATTTATTTGGATTGGATGGAAAAGAAAAAGATTCATTAAACCTTGTGGAAAAACAAGAAGATCCTGATTTCAAAATCAAAACACAATTTGAATTGGCACGTTCTTTGGATCGGATTGGAAATCCAGAGGCAGAAGAAAAGGCATATAAAGAATATTTAAAACTTGTTACTGAGTATCCAAAACACCCTGAACTTACGCCTAGATCCCATTATGCGATGGCAATCCTACTCATTCGCAAAAAAGAATTTCGTTCTGCAGTCCACCAATTAGTGAATATCATTAAAAACTTTAAAGAATCGGCGGAGTATCTTCCTTCTCATTATTACTTAGGAAAAATTTACGAAAGTAGTTGGGAAGAAAGGGATTTGGAACGGTCATTAAAATACTACCAACTCTATATGAATGGAGTAGAGGGAAAAACCTTGGTTCCTGGATACGATTTTAAAAAAGAAACCCGCGAAAGAATGCGGGTTTTAGGTTCTTCTATTTAAAAATTAACGATTAAGCAATCGCCACATTTACTTCGATTCTTCCAAACTTAGAATATAAGTTGATGGAGAGTGTTGGTTTTTTGTTAAACCGAACAGATGTGCTGTTCGTCTCTTGGATGTTCGGTGTTGTAATTTCCACAGATTGTCCTGCAGAGGTAAAAATGTTCATCGCATTACCTGTGGTCATGTTGGCAATCTCACCGAGGATATCTTTATATTCGTTTTTGACATCCTCATCAGAAAGACCAGGAACCAGTTTGCGCGATATTTTGTAGGCAGCATCGAGGTTCATACTATAAACCACTTCCCCACTAAAAGAACCCACTACACCAATGATGATTGCAATTTCATGGCTTGGCGCAGGTGAATCTTTGATTCCGATTTTTCCTCGGATGAGATCCTGTTGTAGGACATCGCGAAAAACGATGGTGGCTGCTTCCAGGAACGGGTTGATGAAGTCGGCTTTAATTTGCATTTATTCTAAAGAGAGAAGGCCTTTTTTCTCTACGTTGTATTCTGCTGCTAAGGACTGGTTTATTTCAAGAAAAAAGCTAAGAAGTTGCCTTTGTTTCAAAAAATCTGCAGCTTGGTCCGCCGGTTTTTTTGCTGTGGTTTGTCCGTATGTTAAGTCCCCAAACTCCACATAAACCTGTTTATCGTTATCAGAAAAAGGTCCCACTACTGTTTTTTTGCTAAACGGATCATTGGCGAGTGTTTCCCAAAATTTGGCAGAGTTCGCCAAACGGTAGCTATTGCCTCGGTTGGAAGTGACTAGTTTTAGATCAGATAAAGAAACATTTGAAACTGTCTCAATCGGTTGGAGTGTTTCCTGGGAAATGGCTTCCAGAGCATTTGGCTCCGAAATTTTTGCAGCAATGCGACCTTTCCACGTTTCAACTTCCTTTCTTTTGCGATCAAATTTTAGTTTGGAAAGTAAAAGTGGTTTTCTAGATTCGAAGCTCACAACGTTTCCAGAAGGATCCTTGGCAAGGGATCCTTCTTTTTTTTCTTTCTCATACTCTTTCATTAGTTCTGCATCAGAAATATTGATTTTGGCTTCGACGGCATTGAGTAAATTAACCTCAGAGACCGCAACGATGCGGAAAGAAATTTTTGCACGTTTGGCTTCATCTTCCAACTCGGCCTCATTTTCGGAAGGAGTGAGAGGTTGGTCTAAAAAGTTAGGATATAAAGCATATCCAGTCGCAGAATCGATGCGGTAGTTCATAGGTGCCGATCGGTAAATTTGTTGGTAAATTTCTGTGAGCGAACGAGAATCTTCTTCTCCGTATCCAGCTTGGGATACTGACTCTTTATGAACTTCTCTTGCTTGCCTTGACATATCACGTTTGATGCTAATTTCCGAAACTTGGAAACCAACTGCTGTAGCAATGTCGTTTGCTATGTAGATTTCTCTGACTGTAGAAAAAGCACAAGAATTGAGGAGTTCTGGGTTTTGGGCAGTTTCACGACCATATTGTTGGTAGCGGTAGTAACAATCGCGTTTGGCCGCATTGAAGTAGTCGACGGGGATACTTCTGCCGGCAATGGTTCCAGCCTTTGTCGAATTTTGGCCCGTAATGGCACCTACCAGGCTTTGTTCAGCGTCCCCAGGCAAAAATGTAATGATGAGGGTTCCGACCAAAATGAATAAAAAGAGGGCAATAATCACACGATAGATTTTTTCTTTGAGGGTAGAGGGTTCTTCTTCGAACATAAAGGAAGGGTTTCCGTTTTCGAAACCCTTGTAAAGAAAAAATGTAATCAAGGGAATCGCCGTTTGGCAAGATAATATAGGTAGTATGTTGTTCGCAGCCTTTGCTATGATTCTTGTGGGTGTCCTATGTTTTTTGTACGTAGCTCTTTCACCACAAAAAGCAAAACCTACAACCTTTCCACAGCGAAAGGCCCAAAGTCCGAGCCCATACCGAATGCCACAAAGCCCGTCCGTTTCGCCTCAATTGGATGAAAGGATCAGAAAGGAACGTGCCATTTCCGATGATCGCCATATTTCCTACTCTTTACCTGAAGAAGTGACACCATCTGTGGTTCAAAAATCCGAAGTTTTATTACCTACAGAAGATGGAAATTTGGAAGAAGAACCTCCCACACCCAAAGAAAGCAGATTTCAAATTGAGGGGACTTTGTATTTGGATTATTCCGGTAAACTTACCTTTGGTGAGGAATCCTCAGATTTAGAATCTATGGAAGATGGCCTTAAGAACTTCAAACGAATTGGATCTGGAAGTTTACGCGAAGAGAATGGAAAGTTTTTGTTTCATTCAGGAAATGTGACTTATACTTACACGCCTGATGAATTGGACCAAGTGGTTCTCCACAACCAAGGGATTGTGTTTCTTTTGAAAGATATGAAGGCACCGAAACCTGTATTTTTCACAAAAGACATCGATACCTTTAAAGATTTTCTAAAACAAGCTGCCTTAGTTTAAAGGCTTTTCTCTTGTAACCAAATCTATTTGTTTTTCTCCCGTACGGATTTGTATGAATTGTTCTAATTTCTTTTTGTCATTTTCTGTTGGGAGTTTCGTCCATTCAGAATCAAAGATATTTGTATCCACATAGATGTTTTGGTTCATATCAAACTTTTTTGTTTTTGTGAAACTTGCCGAAACAAGATTTGGAAAAAATACTTGGATTTCTTTTGCAATCATCTCTGTGTTGCTCTGCGTGTAGTTTGTATTGGATTTGTAGATTTCAGATAAGATTTCGTATTTTAAGGTATCTATATTAGAAGAGGAAAGATCCTGGTGTAATATGAGTTTTGTATTTTCCATATTATAATATTTTAATTTAGATTGTAATTCCTTTTCTTTGTTTTCGTCGATTTTGGGACCGATGATGGTTAGCTCAATTGTAGGAACTTTTTGGTATGTAATTTCTTTTTCCAAAATTCGACGGTTCTCTACTAAAATTTCATTACGAATGAATTCATTAGCCTTCCCTTTAAAATAGGATGACCTTACAATTTGGTATGCGGTAAAGATGGAGGGCAGAATTAGAATTAAGGTAAACAAACCCAGATAAATTTTTACTTTTCGTTCTTTCTCCTTATATAAACCCCAACTTACTTTTGGAAATTCCATATAACGTACAAAAATAAAAGTAGAGATAGCGATAAAAATGGAATTGATCAAATAAAGGTATGTGGCTCCAAAAAAATAAGTCCAGTTTCCTTGTGACAATCCATACCCGGCTGTGCAGAGAGGAGGCATAAGGGCAGTGGCAATGGCCACTCCCGCAATGGCAGTACCTTTCTCTTTTCTGGTATTGGCAATGATCCCTGTGGCACCGCCAAAAATGGCAATGAGAGCATCATAAATGGTGGGAGAGGTTCTTGCGAGTAGTTCCGACTGTGCTTCGTTAATTGGTGAAAGGGAAAAGTAAATAAAGGAAGTGGCAATACTTACAATCGTAGCCACAGAGAGTGTTCTTAGGAATTTTTTTAAATTGTCAAAGTCATTTGTGGCAGCTGCAAATCCAATCCCAACGATTGGTCCCATCAGTGGGGATACAAGCATCGCCCCAATGATCACTGCAGTGGAGTTGACATTAAGACCGATACTTGCAATAAAAATGGCAAAGATTAACGTCCAAAGGTTAGAACCTCTTAGTTCCGCACCTTTTTGGACGGATTCGATGGTACCGGGTTTGTCCAAATCATCTAAGAGATGAAACCTGGGTGCCAACCATTCAAAAAAGGAAACAATCGGATTTTTTTCGGATGCCATAGCCCCTTAGACATCCGACTGTTCCTATTCGGATAGAGAAATTATACTCCTCCTACCATCACATGTTTGGTGATCAAATAATCACCAACGGATTCAATCGAGAGATCTTTTCCAAATCCTGATTGTTTGAAACCACCATGAGGTGTTTCGGAAGCAAGTGGAAGATGATCATTTACCCATACAGTTCCAAATTCTAATCTTTTGGCAACTCGCATAGCGCGTGCTACATCTTTTGTCCAAATGGAAGAAGCTAATCCATAATTGACATCGTTTGCCAATTTGATTCCTTCTTCTTCATTTTCATAAGATTGGATGGTAAGAACTGGTCCAAAAATTTCGTTTTGGACAATGTCGAAGTTTTGTTTGACATCAGTGACAACAGTAGGTGCAAAAAAGTATCCATTGTCTAAACCTTTGGGAACAGATCCACCAGTCAGAATTTTTGCCCCTTGTTTTTTTGCTCTGTCCATAAATCCGAGAACTCGTTCTCGGTGGATGGCAGAGATGAGAGGCCCCATTTCTGTTTTGTCGTTAAAAGGATCACCCACGTTCACCGCTTTCATTGCATCCACAACAGCATCTGTGATTTTTTTCTGTAAGGATTTGGGAACAAGAATTCTTGTGGCAGCAGTACAGTCTTGTCCGGAATTGCAAGTAGCACCAAACGCAGCTTTGGTGGCAAATAGATTGATATCCACGTCATCAAAAACAAGCAGTGGGGCTTTCCCCCCAAGTTCCAAATGCACTCGTTTTAGAGAATCGGAAGCAGACTTCATAATGTTTTTTCCGGTTCCCGTGGATCCGGTAAGGGAAACCATTCGAACTAGTGGATGGTCTACAATGGCTTGTCCAGTGGCATTTCCACCCGTGACAATATTGATCACGCCATCAGGAATCCCTGCTTTCTTTGTTAGTTCGGCTAACATCAGTGTGGTGATGGGTGTTCCTGGTGCAGGTTTTAAAATGATAGTACAACCGGCAGCAAGTGCAGGTCCAAATTTCCAAACAGCCATAAGGAGTGGGTAGTTCCAAGGAGCAATTTGTCCTACCACACCCACAGGTTCTCTACGTAAAATAGAAGTGTATCCTGGTTGGTATTCGTTTGCCCGGCTTCCATGTACATCGCGAGCCGCTGTCGCAAAAAAACGAATGTTATCTATAGCAAAAGGAATGTCTCCAGCAAGGCTTAAATTTTTATAAGGTTTTCCTGCATTGAGAGATTCTGCTTTTGCAAACTCTTTTGTTTTTTCTTCTAAAAGATCGGCAAGTTTCCAAATGGCTTTGGAGCGTTCCCCTGGAGTGAGCCCAGACCATCTTCCATCATAAAAAGCTTTGTGAGCTGCTTTGGCCGCCTTGTCTACATCAGCGACACTCGCATCAATTACTTTCGCTATTTTTTTGCCTGTGGCAGGATCTTCGATGTCCATGGCTTTCCCGCCACTTGTGTTTGTCCATTTCCCATCAATCCAAAGTTTATATTCTTTCATGTAAGTTTTAGATTTCCTTTAGTGATTTTGTTATGATACTCAAACCTTCTTTGACCACAGACTCTTCAGCGGTGATCGGTACAAGAATTCTGATGACGTTTCCATACACACCACAAGATAGTAAAACTAGTCCATGTTCTAAAGCTTTGGCGGTTAGTTTTTTTGCTAAATCGGCAGAAGGTTTATTAGCGTCTCCATTTTCTACAAGTTCAAATGCAACCATAGCACCTAACCCGCGTATTTCGCCGATGTGAGGATACGTTTTTTTGATTTCGTTTAGCTCAGAGACTAATAGTTTTCCGAGTTTTACAGACTTCTCTAAAATTCCTTCTTCTTCGATGAGATCCATCACAGCAATCCCTGCGGCACAAGCGACGGGATTTCCGGCATAGGTTCCGCCAAGTCCGCCAGGTTCTACGGCATCCATAATAGAAGTTTTTCCAATCACAGCAGAAAGAGGCATTCCTGCAGCAAGGGACTTCGCAGTCGTGATGAGGTCTGGTTTGATTCCCGAATGTTCGATTGCAAAAAGTTTTCCGGTTCTTGCAAACCCCGATTGTACTTCATCGACAATGAGAAGGATTCCATGTTCATCACAAATGGTTCTTAGTTTTTTTAAGAAACTTGGAGAAGCAATATAAAACCCACCTTCACCCTGCACGGGTTCAATGATGATGGCGGCCACTCGAGTTGGATCAATGTCTGCTTTAAACAAATTGTTTAGGGCTTTAATGGAATCGTCTTCTGTCACACCGTGGTATTCCATAGGAAAAGGAATGTGATACACATCGCTTGCAAAAGGTCCAAAACCTTTTTTGTAAGGAACCACTTTTCCTGTGAGGGCAAGAGCCATCATGGTTCTTCCATGAAACCCGCCGAGAAAACTAATGATTCCAGGTCGTCCTGTGGCTGCTCTTGCAATTTTCACTGCATTTTCTAAAGCCTCAGCTCCAGAAGAAAAAAGAATGGTTTTGGCACTTCCTTCAATGGGTGCTTTGGCATTGAGTTTTTCAGCAAGAACGATATAAGGTTCATAAGGCATAATTTGAAAAGCAGTGTGAAGCACTTGGTCCACTTGTTTATGGATAGCAGCAAGGACCTTCGGGTGGCAGTGGCCCGTGTTTTGGACACCAATTCCACCACCGAAGTCAATAAACCTTTTTCCTTCGACATCCCAAATTTCTGCATTTTTTGCTTTTTCAGCAAACACTGGATAGGCGGTTGTGACACCTCTCGGAACGTTTGCGAGTCTTCTTTCCCATAGAGTTTGGTTGGTTTGTTTTTGATTGCCCGTCATGTGATTCCTCCGAGGCAGAGATATTTGGTTACTGTGTAATCATCGAGTCCGTATTTCGAACCTTCGCGTCCCATTCCTGAAAATTTGACTCCGCCGAAAGGAACTTGTTCCGAAGAAATTAACCCTTCGTTAATTCCCACCATTCCGTATTCTAGTTGTTCGGCGATTCTAAAAATGCGAGCCATATCCTTTGTATACAAATAGGAAGCGAGTCCAAAGTCAGTGTCGTTGGCTAATTGGACGGCTTCTTCTTCGGTTTGGAAGGTTTGGATACAAGAAACTGGACCAAAGGTTTCTTCTTTTGTAACAACCATAGTGGAATTTACAGGATAAAGCACGGTAGGTTCAAAAAAATTCCCACCGAGACTGTGTTCTTTCCCACCTGTTAAGACTTTTGCTCCTTTCGAAACGGCATCAGCAATATGGGATTTTACTTTTTCGAGTGCTGTATCGTTGATAAGAGGACCTTGTTGTGCATTCGGTTCCATTCCATTGGCGACCACAAGTTCCTTAGCTTTCTCTGCTAGTTTTTTAGCAAAAGTTTCGGCTACAGAAGATTGAACCAGGAAACGATTTACACAAACACAAGTTTGTCCTGTGTTTCTATATTTGGATAACATGGCACCTTTCACAGCTTCATCCAGGTCTGCATCTTCAAAAACAATAAAGGGAGCATTGCCACCCAATTCGAGGGAAAGTTTTTTTAAGGTAGCGGCAGATTTTTCCATTAAATAAATCCCTGTTTTTGTAGAACCAGTAAAACTGAGTTTGCGTACCTCTTTACTTTCTAAAATGGTTTTTCCGATGGCAATCGGATCACCAACTAACACGTTCCATACGCCTTTCGGAAGTCCCGCACGTTCGGCAAGAACTGCCATTGCTAGTGCAGAGTAGGGTGTGAGTTCCGCAGGTTTAGAAACTACAGTGCAACCTGCAGCGAGAGCCGGTGCTACTTTTCTGGCAAGCATGGCTGCAGGAAAATTCCATGGTGTAATGGTTCCCACCACACCGATTGGTTCTTTTAAAACAAGTATTCTTGTGTCCTTTCTATGAGAAGGAATGATGTCTCCATAAGAACGTTTTGCTTCTTCACCAAACCATTCGATATAAGATGCCGCATAGGCAATCTCCCCCCTAGCTTCTGTTAGGGGCTTTCCTTGCTCTTGTGTCATGATGAGGGCAAGATCTTCCTGGTTGTCGATCATGAGTTGGAACCATTTGCGTAAAATTCCTGCTCTTTCTTTTGCGGGCCGGGTTTTCCAATCTTTAAGTGCTTCTTTGGCAGAACGAATCGCGTTCTCTGTATCTTTTTCTTGGGAATGAGGAATGTTCCCTATCACTTCACCGCTTGCGGGGTTATATACTAAAATTTCTTTTTTGTTTTCTGCAGGGCACCAGATCCCGCCTATGAAGTTTTCTTGTCGGAAAAGGTCTTTGTCTTTGATGTATTTCATACCAAACCTGTGCTTTCATCGAAATCCCATGGCAGAAAAATTCCTACCTTTTTTTTGAAAACCTAGGAAGTGGTTGCTTAATTTTGGATTTTTGGTATCTAATCCCTGACATAAGTAAAACCAGGAGCACATAGGTTTATGAAATTCGATTCATACAAACGAGTGATTTTTTCTGTTGCAGTCCTTTCAATCGCATTTGCGGTTGCCTGCGGCAAAAAAGAAACTAAGGTTTCCGAAATCGGACAAGGCGAAGGAGAAGTTTCCATCGTTGCTTGGCCGGGGTATATTGAACGTGGTGAAACAGACAAAGGATATGACTGGGTCACTGAATTTGAAAAAAGTTCTGGCTGTAAAGTAAATGTAAAAACTGCTGCTACATCTGATGAGATGGTAGCTCTCATGAACGAAGGTGGATTTGATCTTGTCACTGCTTCCGGAGATGCATCACTTCGTTTGGTTGCTGGTGGAAAGGTTCAGGAAATCAATACTGATCTTATCCCTAGTTGGAAAAACGTAGATTCTCGTTTGCAAAATGCTCCTTGGCATACTGTGGAAGGAAAACATTACGGTGTTCCTTATCAATGGGGTCCAAACGTTCTTATGTACAACACTAAAGTTTTTAAAAAAGCGCCAACAAGTTGGAATGTTGTTTTCGAAGAACAAGTTCTTCCTGATGGAAAATCGAACAAAGGTCGTGTACAAGCGTTTGATGGTCCAATCTACATTGCAGATGCTGCCTTGTATTTAAAACAAGCAAAACCAGAACTTGGAATCCAAGATCCTTATGAGTTGGATGAAAAACAATACAATGCTGTCATTGAACTATTAAAAAAACAAAGACAACTCGTTCCAAAGTATTGGCATGATGCTATGGTGCAAGTGGATGACTTTAAAAAAGAAGGACTTGTTGCCTCTTCTACTTGGCCATTCCAAGTAAACCTTCTTGTGAGTGAAAAACAACCTGTTGCTTCCGTAGTTCCACAAGAAGGAGCCACTGGTTGGGCAGATAGCACTATGCTTCATAAAGATTCCAAACACGTAAACTGTGCTTACAAATGGTTAGAACATTCACTTTCTCCAAAAGTGCAAGGTGACCTTGCCTCTTGGTTTGGATCCGTTCCTTCCGTTCCTTCTGCTTGTAAAGGAAATGCTCTTCTTGGAGACACAGGTTGTGCCGTAAACGGATTCAATAACTTTGAAAAAATCTCTTTCTGGAGAACTCCAAAAGAAGATTGTTCCGGTGGCAGAAAATGTGTGCCTTATAAAAAATGGGCTGAAGATTATATTTCCATCATTGGAAGTAAATAAATCCTAACATCACATGAGTTCTAAAGGAGAAGGAATGGACCAAGTTTTCGATGTTGAATTTCAAAATGTAACAAGGAAATTCGATCAATTTATTGCGGTGGATGATGTCTCCTTTGGAATTAAAAAAGGTGAATTCTTTTCGATGTTAGGCCCTTCCGGGTCGGGAAAAACAACCTGTCTCCGTATGGTGGCAGGGTTTCAGGATACGACTTCAGGAAGGGTTCTTTTGGAAGGTGTTGATGTAACAGGCATCCCGCCTTACAAAAGAAATGTGAACACAGTATTTCAAGATTATGCTTTATTTCCACACATGACGGTTGCGGAAAATGTTGGGTATGGATTAAAAATTAAAAACACTCCCACAAAAGAAATAAACCAAAGAGTCTCTGAGATGCTTTCTATGGTCAGGTTACCCGATGTGGGGAATCGTAAACCTTCTGAATTATCGGGGGGACAAAGGCAAAGGATTGCCCTGGCACGTGCCCTCATCAATCGTCCTGGAGTATTACTTCTCGATGAACCACTCGGTGCTTTAGATCTCAAACTTAGGGAAGAGATGCAATTAGAGTTAAAAGCCATCCAAAAAGAAGTAGGAATTACTTTTATCTTTGTTACTCACGACCAAGAAGAAGCACTTTCAATGTCGGATCGGATTGCAGTCTTTAACAAAGGTAAGGTGGAGCAAATTGCCACACCTGAAGAATTATACGATCGTCCAAAAACTGAATTTGTTGCCAACTTTGTGGGAACATCCAACATCCTTTCTTTAGAAGAAACCAAACGACTCACTGGTCAAAATGGAAAAGGAATGATTCGTCCGGAAAGAGTCCATGTCTTTGCCAATGCCAAGGAAGATAACCATTCCACAGGATATAGAACCTTTAAGGCCATCTTAAAAAGCCAAGTGTATTCGGGTGCTACTTCTAAAATGCATTTTGAAACCCCTGGTGGATCTCGTATCATTGCCTCCACACAAAACTTAAAAATCTCAGCGGAACACATTGCTGTTGGTTCGGAAGTCCTTGTGGGTTGGAAAGATTCCGATATGCATTTACTTTAAGGATTTGTAAATGACAAACACTCTAGATAAGTTTTTTACATTTCTATTTTATCGCAAAGGCCTTGCGATTTTTTTGTTACTGGCACCACTTCTGATTTGGTTAGGAGTTGTGTATTTAGGTTCTCTATTTACCTTACTCATCCAAAGTTTTTTCTCCATCGATTCTTTTTCGGGAGTCATCAAACGAGAATTTACTTTAGAATCTTATTATGATTTGTTTCGCCAGAGTACCAATTGGGATATCATCCTTCGTACAACAACAATGGCGTTTACTGTGACTGTTGTGAGTGCCATCATTGCTTTCCCCATTGCTTATTATATGGCAATGTATGCAGGTCCTAAACTAAAACCTATTTTGTATTTGGGAGTGATGTTGCCACTTTGGTCGAGTTATCTTGTGAAAGTTTATTCCTGGAAACTGATTATGGCAAAAGAAGGTATCCTCACATGGATTTTGGAAAAACTAGGACTTTTGCATTTACTCGATGTTATCCTTTCTATCCCGGTGATCGGTGGGACCTCGTTGTCTTTTTCTTACATTGGGATGTTTCTTGTTTTTGTTTATATTTGGTTACCTTACATGATCCTTCCGATCCAAGCTTCTTTGGAACGAATTCCTAAATCCTTACTCGAAGCATCTTCGGATTTAGGTGGGGGGCCGGCGCAAACCTTTCGGAAAGTGGTGCTCCCCTTAGCTTTTCCAGGTGTGGTCGCAGGTTCCATTTTCACCTTCTCGCTTACGTTAGGTGATTATATCATTCCTACCATCATCGGAAACTCGAGTTACTTTATAGGAATGGCTGTTTATACTCATCAAGGTACTGCTGGTAACATTCCATTGGCGGCTGCGTTTTCAATGATACCGATCATTATTATGATGGTATATCTTATGATTGCCAAACGATTAGGAGCTTTCGATGCCCTCTAAATGGAATTTCGGAACTATTGGATTAAAACTGGCAACCATTCTTGGTTTTCTATTTATCCATATTCCCATTTTTATTATCATCATGTATGCATTCTCTACGGATGAAAAAACTTTTCAATTCCCTTTACCAGGTTTTACATTCAAGTGGTTTGGTGTGGCTTGGGACAGGAATGATATATGGGAAGCAATCATCCTCTCTTCGCAAGTAGCGACAATTTCAACCATTTTGGCTATCATTCTTGGAACCTTGGCTTGTCTTGCTGTCTATCGAAGCAAATTTTTTGGGAGAGAAGTGATTTCTTTTCTTGTGATTTTACCAATTGCGCTTCCTGGAATTGTAACTGGTATTTCACTTAGGTCAGCCATGTCTCTATTTGGAATTCCCTTTAGTACTTGGACTATTGTGATCGCTCATGCTACGTTTTGTATTGTGACGGTTTATAATAATGTGCTAGCAAGACTAAGAAGGAGTTCTCATTCCATGGTGGAAGCATCTATGGATTTAGGTGCTAATCCTTGGCAGACATTCCGGTTTGTAATATTACCGAATATCGCCACTGCATTGTTAGCTGGAGGAATGTTGTCATTTGCATTATCATTTGATGAAGTGATTGTGACAACGTTTACTGCGGGGCAACAGTCTACAGTTCCTATTTGGATGTTAACTGAATTTATTCGTCCGAGACAAAGGCCTGTAACCAATGTTGTGGCTGTGTTTGTCATTCTAGTGACAACAATTCCAATCCTTGTAGCCTATTACTTAACGAAAGAAGATGAAGGTGGGAAAAAATAATCCCACTAAATTGCCTTTAATTTCTTAACTTAAATTACTATTTTCCATTTGGGAACTGTTGTATCTTTGAAAATTTTGACAATTGTCAAAGGAATTTCACTTTCCCAAATCCAGGAAGATGGTAGACTTCTGGAATGGAAAAATTGATTCAAAAGCTGATCATCCCGATTGATGGTTCACCTAGTTCTGCCAAAGCGTTGGAATTTGGTTTGGCAATTGCAAAAGCAAGTAATGCAAAATGTTACGTCGTTGAAGTAGTTGAGGATTTTGGCCCATTGCCAGGTTATTATGATGCGGCTCCTGCGGGAAAGGATCGTGTGAAGTGGATCTCTGAACAACGCTTTGAAAAAATCCACCCAATCCTAGATGAAACCTCCGTGAAATGGGAACGAGTTGTATTGGAAGGATATCCTGCTGAAGAAATATGCAAATTGGCCGAAAAAGAAAAGGCTGATTTGATTGTGATTGGAAGTAGGGGTCATGGAATTCTTGGAAGATTTATTATGGGTAGTGTTTCTGATCGAGTTGTACACTATGCACCTTGTTCAGTAACAGTAGTTAGGTGATGTTAACATAAATTTGCCATATCCTTGTTAAATTTGTTGCGCGGAATTGTATCCTATCGGAATCTACGGACTAATCCTCAATGTAGATTCTCGGTTGATACTTATGATGGTTTTTGAAAAAGAAGAATTCCCCGCAGTTTTACCCCTAGACAAACGATATACAAGAACATATTACCAAGACGATAGTTTTGTTTCTAACATTCGAAGAGCCCTTCCTCGGATGATAACAGCTGTCGTCATGGAAGAACATGTGTTCCCAAAACTTTCGAATGAAGAAATTGACTTTATCTTACAGTATTATGCTAAAAAGCAAGATACTAGTGGAAAATATTACCAACTCAAAACAATTCCGTATCGTATACGTAAAGAATCTGCAGAAAGGATTGTGAAAGAAGCAGCAATTGATGAAACACAAATTGATTTTATACGTAACTTCTATCAGTTTGATACAGAATTACAGCAATATGTTCTTAAAGATAAAGTCACAGAGTCGGATGAAATTCGCATTTTACAAATAGTCAAACGACGTGACTTCTATATTGGTAATGTAGAGAAAGCAAAGATATCTGAAATATTTGAACAATTTGCTGAGATACCTAAAAAGGATACTTTTTTTGCAAACCTTTATGTTCCACCAGGCCATAAGTTTTTTTCACCACCAAATTTAAAACATATTTCAGGAATGCAAATTGTTGAGGCTGCAAGACAATTCGGGATTGCTTGTAACCATATGTTTGGGAAGGTCCCTTTTGAAGGTGTCACCTTTTTATTGTTATATTTAAATTCTGAATTTTTTCAATATGCAAAAATGAATATGCCTATCAAGTTAAGGGCAATTGCAAAAGAAACGAAGTTTAGTAAATTAGGTTATTGGAATTACTCAAAATTAGAAATTACAGCCTACCAAGAAAATCAAGAAATTACGAAAATTGAAATGGCAGCCAGTATTTTGCCCTTGAAAGTTTATAAACGCTTAAAAAGTACACAGGAAGAAGTGTACGAAATTGATCCAAGGTTTAGAGTTCTGGATCAGTTCAAAAATAATATTTCGATCAGAGAAAACGGAAGAAATATAGTTTCTACCATAGAAAATATTTCAAGTTCCGGGTTTATGGTGCGCTGCTCCGGGATCCATCCGGGCGAACTCGCCAATAGTGGGCAACTCGAATTTTTTATGCATTTTGATATTGTCGGTTTCGTTCATGGAACTTGTATTTTATTATGGGTCAAAGAAGACGATAATAATGAAGACAGCTTTTTTGCTGGATTTCGTTTTGAATCCATTTCTGAACTTGACCAGGCAAATGTTAAGGAAGCAATCAATCGTTATGGACGTTTGATCGAAGAAAGGGAAATCCAATGAGTGGAAAAAAAGTAGCAATAGTGACCGGAGGAACTTCTGGGCTTGGTAGATCAATCGTTTTAGAGTTTGCAAACGCCGGTTATGCGGTTGGATTTTGCGGAAGGCGAAAACAAGAAGGAGAAGAGACATTAGCACTTCTTGAAAAACAAGGTGGCACGGGAATGTTTGTCCGTTGTGATGTCACACAATCGGAAGCAGTTCGTAATTTTATTGAATCAATTGTTGCTAAGTATGGTTCTGTTGATGTTGCCGTGAATAACGCAGGGATTTCTGGTGTTTTAAAAGCAACTGCTGATTATCCATTGGATATTTTTGATTCTGTAATGGACGTAAATTTAAAAGGAACCTTTCTTTCTATGCAGTTTGAATTAAAACAATTCCTGAGCCAAGGAAAAGGTGGAGTCATTATTAATGTTTCTTCAGCATTGGGGCTTAGGGGAAAAGAAAAAGCAGGTCCTTATTCAATGACAAAACATGGAATCATTGGCTTAACAAAATCGGCGGCTTTAGAATACGGTTCCTCTGGAATTCGGGTTGTGGCTTTGTGCCCTGGTGGAATACAAACAGAAATGGATGAAGTGTTTTATGCCAATGTTCCGAATCCAGAAGAAGTCAAAAAAGAAAGAATGAAATCGTATGCATTGGGTCGAATGGCAACTCCAGAAGAAGTCGCAAAAACATGTTTATGGCTCTCGTCTGATGGTGCCTCTTTTATTACAGGAGCAGTGATTCCTGTTGATGGTGGGAAAACGGCAAAATAGGAAATTTTAGTGTTCACTGTAGGTAAATATAAAGTTTTAAGGGAACTTCATTTAGGCAAAAGAAGTTCTGTATACTTGGGCGAATCTACGTCCGGTGAACCAGTTGTAATCAAGTTACTCAACCGTGATTATCCCGATAACCAGGAGATTACTCGTTTTAAAAACGAATTTGAAATTTTACGTTCTATCGATTCTCAATATACATTAAGACCTTTAGATTTAGAGTCTTATCAAAATACAGTTGCAATTGTTTTTCCAAACGTTGGATTTACAGATCTCGCCAAGCTGCAGTTAAGTGGAAAATATAGTAATATAGCCACTTTTTTAAATATTGCAATTGAGGTTTGTAAGGCACTCACGGATATTCATAAGGCAAAAGTTGTACACAACGATATTAAAGCTCAAAATATAATTTATAATCCAGACACTGGTGCGCTTAAGATCATTGATTTTGGATCAGCAACTCTTCTCACTCATCGCAGTTTTTATCTTCCTATGAACCAGAATCTCACTGGAACACTTGCGCACATCTCTCCTGAACAGACAGGTAGGATGAATCGAACTGTAGATTATAGAACTGATTTTTATTCACTAGGTGTCACTTTGTACCAGTTAATCACAGGAGATTTGCCTTTTTTATACACTGATAGTTTAGAAATGGTTCATGCACACCTTGCCAAAACTCCTTTATCGCCGAAGGAAAGAAGTGGCGCGCCAAAAATTATTTCTGATCTAATCATGAAACTTTTGGAAAAAAATCCAGAAGATCGTTATCAAACAGCAACTGGTTTACTTTCAGATCTTTCTGCGATACAATCTATCCTTTTGGAAGGTGGACGTGGTTCCCTAGATCAGTTCCAAATGGAACTAGCCAAAAATGATAAGTCTTCTCGGTTTCAAATTCCAAAAAAACTATATGGAAGGGAGAACCAACTTAGAATTTTTGAAGAAAAATTTTTAGATGCTACAGAAGGTAGGATAGAAATTTTTCTGATTTCAGGTAGATCTGGGATTGGTAAGTCAGCTCTCATCAATGAAATTCAAAAACCTGTAACAAGAGAAAAAGCATATTTTACTTCAGGTAAATTCGATTTATATAAAAAATCAATTCCTTATCGAGCTATCAACTTAGCGTTACAAGGACTTGTTAGGCAATTATTATCTGAAAGTGAGTCCTCAGTTAAAGAGTGGAAAAAAAGTTTATCCGAAGCACTGGGTCCTAATGCAAAACTGATTATTGATGTTGTTCCTGAGCTTTTGCAATTGTTAGGTGAGCAGCCGACTCCTCCCGAACTTGATAGTTTTGAAACCGAAAACCGTTTTCACTTAGTATTTAGAAAGTTTCTTCGAACCATATGTACAAAAGAACATCCTGTTGTTTTGTTTTTAGACGATATGCAATGGGCAGATTCTTCCAGTATACTTCTTTTGAAGGAAGTGCTAACAGATCCTGAAATTTATCATCTTTTTATTATTTTATCTTATCGCGATAATGAAGTATTACCTACAGATCCTTTCTTTAGGTTGTTAGATGAATTACGAGAAATTCAAGTCTCCGTTACTGAAATTCGATTGGAGCCACTGAGGGAACGTGATGTTGCCTTACTTGTTTCTGATACTCTTGTTGTTCCCGAATCAGAAATCAGACCAATTGCTGAAGTAATTTGGAAAAAAACCAAAGGTAATCCGTTTCATGTAAACGAGATGTTTAAAAATCTCTACGAAAGGTCTTACATCTATTTTACTGATGACCATTGGTCTTGGGATAAAGATAAAATTGATTCCGTCAATATTTCAGATAATGTTATCGATTTAATTATTGATAAGATTAATCTTCAATCTTCTGAATTAATTGAGGCATTGAAATTAACTGCCTGTATCGGAAACTGGTTTCGGCATGATATATATGCAACCATTGCAGAAAGACCATTCCATAAAGCCTCTATGGATTTAGTTGCTTTGGCCAATGAAGAGTTTTTGATTCTGGGTATGGAAGATGCGAATTTTACTCATGATAAAATTCGAGAGGCAATTTATAAGATTATATCGCCAGAAGAAAAAGCTAAACTTCACTATAAAATTGGGAAAACATATTTATCGATTTTATATAAATATAAATTAGAGGACCATCTATTTACAATCGTAAACCAATTGAATTTGGGTGCTTCCCAAATGAAAACGGAAGAGGAATTTTCTGAATTAAGAATACTAAACGAAAAAGCAGGTTTTAAAGCCCTTAATTCCTCTGCTTATGAAGCAGCCTTTAACTTTTTTGACCGAATGGTCGGATTGATGAAGGATGTTGAATGGAATACCGATTACGAAAATACTTTAAGGTTACATTTAGCTTATGCAAGGTCTGCATATCTTTCAAAGAATTTTGAAGCAGCAGAAAAAAGTTTTAACTATATACTTAGTTTTGCACGAAATGATTTAGATAAAATTTTGGTTTATGAACTGCAATCTTCCATGCTTGTGACGCAAAATAAGATGAAGGAAGTATTGGAAACACTAAAACAAGCGTTAAAACTTGTTGGAGTACGGTTGCCGAAAAAAGCTGGGTCTTTATCTCCCATTCCAGAAATCCTCAAATTTAAATTTAAGTTGGGACATAGGTCAATTGAAAGTTTGGAAGAATTACCAATTTCTAATGATCCTAAATATCTCGCAATCATGCGTCTATTAAATGCATGTATTGCTCCCGCATTTTTGGCGGAACCAAATCTATTCCCAGTCATAGTTTTAAAGTTAGTGAATCATACTTTAAAATATGGATTATGTGAGATTAGTGCCTTCGGTTTTTGTGCAATGGGTGTCATCCAAGGATCGGGTTTAGGCAATTATGAAGTAGGTTTGAAGTTTGGTCAGTTAGGTGTTCGTTTGCTCGATACCTTGGACGCAAAAGCATTTCGATGTAGAACCTTATTTATGTTTGCTTGTATGATTTCACCTTGGAAAAATCCTGCAAGGGAAAGTCGTTCTATATTTTGGGATAGTTTCCTCTCGGGTATGGAGACAGGTGATTTACAATATTCTTCTTATTCCCTAAATAATATTCATTTTCAGGGTTTATTGTTTCGTGAAAATTTGGAAGATTTGTATAAAAGCCAACTACGTTATGATTCCTCATTATTAAGTTTACGACAAAACCACGCTTACCAAGTACACCGTCTTAATTTACAGTTAGTTGAAAACATGAGAGGAGAATCACTGGATCCAATGAATTTGGAAGGTAGATACTTTTCTGAAACTGAGACAGTTTCAGAATGGTTGTCTTCCGGCAATGCCAATGCACTCTTTGATTATTATTTATGTAAGTTACGAATTGAGTATTTTTTAGGTGAAAAAGAAAAAGCTTATGAATATTCCAAAAAATTAGATGCACTAGAGGGTGCAATGTTTGGGATGATGTTTGTTCCTGAACATGTTTTCCTTGGTGCGCTTGTTTCATTTGCGTTAATTGTAGATAATCAAATTCCTAAAAGTACTACTAAGTCTGCTCTTAAAAAAAGACTTAATGGATTTGAAAAGAGAATGAATGTCTGGGCTAAAAGTTCTCCAGAGAACTTTGGACATAAACACCATATTATCACCGCTCTCATTTTATATTTAGCAAATCAAAAAACACAGGCAGTGATTGCATGTAAAGCCGCTATCTCTATGGCTCGTGAGTCTAGTTATATTCTCGAAGAAGCCATTGCCAACGAATTTTTAGTAAGAATGTGGAAAGAAACTGGTTTTGAACAGTATAGTAACCTGCATTTGGTGGAAGCTCATTATCGATATGGAAAATATGGTTTTCTTTCCAAAGTTAAACAATTGGAAGTTAATCATATATCTTTGAAAAAATATATTGGTAGAAATTTCCGAACAGATTCCACTGATAGTCTCTCATTATTTAGCACTACGAAAGATATATTTGGTGATGTTGGTTCTAGTTTAGATATCAATACTGTCATCAAAGCGTCTCAAACCATTTCAGGGGAAATCCAACTCAATCGGCTTTTAGAAAAAATGATGAAAATCCTAGTCGAAAATGCCGGTGCCGAAAGAGGGTATTTTATTCTAAAAGCAGAATCTGGTTGGCAGGTTTTAGCTGAGTCGGAGGTAGAGAAGGAATCGGTTTCTGTATATTCTGAATCTCCGTTTGCCATTGATTTCCTTGAACCAGTTGCTTATGTGAATCAAAACAAAATTCCATCACAAATCATTGGTTATGTGGTAAGGACTGGGCTTGTTGTGATTTGTGGAGATGCCGCAAGAGAAGGAGATTTTAAAAATGATCCTTATGTAAAATCAACGCTTCCCAAATCTCTTCTCTGTTATCCAATTTTGAGCCATGGAACTGTAGTAGGGATTGTATATTTAGAGAATAACTTAACTACAGATGCATTTACTCCAGGTAGAGTTGAAATTTTAAAAATCCTATCTTCACAAATTGCGGTATCAATTGAAAATTCATTACTTTATACCAACTTGGAACAGAAAGTAGATGAAAGAACTAAAGAGTTAAATTTTGCACTAACAGAAGTTCAGGGTTTAAAAGAACAGCAAGATGGGGACTATTTTTTGGCTTCCTTACTGATAGAACCTTTAACTCAAAACCTTGCCAGTTCTTCAAATATGAAAATCCAGTTCCTTACAGAACAAAAGAAAAAGTTTTCTTATAAACAATGGAGTTCGGAAATTGGTGGGGACTTATGTGTGTCTTCCTCCATTTTATTACAGAATAAAAAGTATATTGTGGTTCTGAATGGTGATGCAATGGGTAAATCAATGCAGGGAGCAAGTGGTGCATTGGTCATTGGTTCTGTATTTGAAGCGATCATCAAAAGAAACGGTCAGTCCGAGGAAGTAAGAGATATAACTCCAGAAAAATGGGTCAGTAATGCGTACACAGAATTACACAATACATTAGTTACCTTTGATGGTTCTATGCTAATCTCTATGTTTCTCTGTTTAATTGATGATGAAACTGGATTTTTCTATTTTCTAAATGCAGAACATCCAAGGCCAGTAATCTACCGAAAACATAAAACGTTTTTTTTGCCACATAACTATGTATGTGCGAAGTTGGGGCTTTTGGCATCAAAAAAAGCATTACAGATTAATACCTTCCAACTTGAGAAAGGTGATATCTTATTAATCGGATCGGATGGTCGTGATGATATTTTAATTGGCTCTGAAGCAGAAATGGAAGTCAACGAAGATGATGAATTGTTCCTAAAAACATCATTAGAAGGACACGGTGATTTAGAATCGATTCGCGATGCCATCAAAAGTCATGGTGAATTGATCGATGATTTGTCTTTGATTCGAGTGGAATACACTGGTGAAGGTTCACCTGTTCATGTAGCTGTAAACCACCCAAAACATTTTGTTTACCTGAGAGCGCTTATTTTATACAAACAAAAAAAATGGAACGAAGTAGAACGTCTTATATCCAATCATTTTGAATCCATCCATGAAGCACCGCTTTCTGTGCAAAAGATTTTTTTATACGCAGAACATAGAATGTCGGCTTTCCCTTTGGAATTTGCCGTAAATTACATTCAAAAAAATCCATCAGACAGCCTAACTCTCTATTACATCGCAGAGGCACTTTTTCAAAACGGAGATTTTTCGGCAGCTTTCGATTATTCCGAGAGAGTGAAACTCAGGCGCCCTTACCATAAAGAAAACAATATTTTATTTGCTCGACTCTTGGAACTTCGGCGAAAATAAATCATCTTATGTTATCTGTCGGGAACGACATCGTAGAAAACCATCGAATCCGTGAACTCCTGGAAAAACATGGGGATCGTTTCCTTAAGCGAGTTTTTACCGATGAAGAAGTTGAATATTGCCACAAACACAAGGATCCCGTTCCTTTTCTTGCGGGAAGGTTTGCCTGCAAAGAAGCTGTCATTAAGGCCCTAAACCTCAATTCTGGGGAAGTGGTCGATATGCGCGAGATTGAACTGGCAGGCACAAATTTTGGTAAAAAAACGCTAGTCATCCGTGGGAAAACTGAGAAGTTTTTCCGAGAGAAAGGATTTACAAGAAGTTCCGTATCCATCAGCCACGCTGACCACTACGCTACTGCTGTTGTCATTTTCTATAAGGAGCCCCAATGATCGCTAGTGATAAAATGAAAGCAGTATTAGTTCACTACAACCACGCACTCTCGTTATACAAATCGAGAAAGTTCGCGGAAGCGAAAGAAGAGTTCAAAAAAGGGTTAGCCATCCTCCCAGAGGACGGTCCCACGAAGTTATACATTGAAAGATGTGATGATTATATCGCAGATCCCCCACCAGAAGATTGGGACGGGGTATATAATATGAAAACAAAATAGGAACTATGTCAAAAAAAGAAATGCAACCAACCATCACCGAACACGGAGTAATCGCTACGATTCTTGGAAAAGAAACAGCATTTAGCGGAACTTTAGCTTTTAAAAAACCCTTACAAATTTCCGGTGATTTTACCGGTGAAATCATCTCAGATGGTTATCTTGTCATCAGTGAAGGGGCTCGGGTAAAAGCAAACATCAAAGCCGGCACAGTCGTTGTTGGTGGGACTATCATTGGAAATGTAACTGCAACACAAAGATTAGAAATGTTATCCACAGGCAAAGTACAGGGGAACATTCGTACTGCTAAACTTCAAATTGCAGATGGTGTTGTTTTTGACGGGAATTGTGAAATGCTAAGCAGCGAAGAGACTTAGTTTGTGGCAATTTCATCCTTATAGTTTACTTCTTTTTCTAGCTTTTGGCTTCAATCTCGCATTGGGGCTATTCATTTTAAAATCTTTCCGCCTAGACATTGTTAAATACTTGTTGATTTTGGTTTTCGGTTCCATGATGTGGACCGGATTCTACGGAATAGATTTTGCCTATATAAACCCTAATTTACATAGGACATTCGTTGCTTTATTGTACATTGGAGTCGCCATTGCCAATGTGGGAATGGTTTTAGTTTCATTAGAGTTCACACAAAACAAACATTTATTAACTAAAAGATTTTGGGTTTTGCTCACAATCCAACCTTTGTTGACTTTAGCTGTTTGTGCTTTTGATCCAATTTTTAAAACACTTACGTTGGATACTTATTTAATCACTATTGATGAACGTATTCAATGGATACAGATAACCAACACTGGCGGTTTTTTAGTATCCTATTTTCTCTCCTTCTTTTGGTCCGTATTTGTTGCTTACCTATTGATTAAGGGAATTTTTATTTCTAAATCTACAGAAAGACGACGATATCTTTTAATTTTAATTTCTTATTTATTTATTTGGATCACCGCCATATTGCACAAATTAGGTGTTAGGCCATTGCCAGGGCTAAACCTGACTGCTGTCATGAGCACCATGCAAGTGATTTTGATTTTTTTCGCCATTGGATATTATCGGATGTTCGATTTAGTTCCCTTGGTACGAGGCGAAATAGTCGATGAGTTAGACGAAGCGGTTGTGATTCTTGATTTTAACAATCGAGTAGTTGACTGGAATATTGCTGCTGAACATTTATTTTGTACGAATTCAAAGAATGTAAGTTTACTTTCCTATAAATATTTTTTTGCATCATCTCCTGGAATTATTTCTAAACTCGACCATCTATCAGAGAAACGTACGCTTACAAAATGGATTTGGGAAAAAAATGACAAATATTGGGAAGTGACCGCAAAACAAATCAGAGATGCGAATCGTAAAAAAATTGGGATGGTTCTCGTGTTTCGAGACAACACGGAACAGCGAAACTTGGAAAAACAAATGGCCAATGTCAACCGTGAGCTCCTGGTTGCAAATGGGACAAAAGATCGTTTTTTATCTATTATATCACATGATCTAAGAGGGCCACTTGCTGGAATTAAAATGTTACTCAAAGTTTTAAATGAGGACATGAAAAAGAAAGAAGATGCTCTAGCAGGAATGACGCAGTCTTTAGTAGACGCTACAGAATCAGTTTTTTCGTTATTAGAAAATCTTTTGGAATGGTCTAAGTTGCAAAGAGGACAAGAAGAATTCCGTCCTCATTTTTACAGATTGGATAATATTGTTAGGGAATGTTTGGAGTTATTTGTGCTGAGCGCATCTAACAAAGGGATTACATTTGAAGTGGAAATTCCTTCCCATGCGATGGTTTTTTGTGATGATAGAATGATTATTACTGTCATTCGAAACTTGGTTTCAAACGCCCTTAAGTTTAGCCATAGTAATGGTAAGATTCACATTAATGCCGTTGATACTGGCGAAGACTGGCAAGTTTCTGTCATTGATTCAGGTGTTGGTATGTCGAAATCTATTTTAAACAAACTTTTTAAAGTAGGAGAAGTCATTAAATCCACTGGAACTGGAGGAGAGACTGGAAATGGGATTGGGCTTTTGCTTTGCAATGAGTTTGTATCTGTAAACGGTGGAGTTTTGTTTGCTGATAGTGATGGAGTATCTGGTTCCAAGTTTGTTTTTACCATTCCCAAAAAGATGAAAGAGGAGATCATTTCATGAAAAAGACAATAGTCATTACAGGTGCAACAGATGGAATCGGTAGAGTCTGTGCTCATTCTTTTGCTAAAAACCAAGATGAATTAATTTTAGTTGGACGTAACCCAGATAAACTGGCCGCTTTAGTTTACTCTTTACAAGTAACAGGCGCTACAGTTCATTCCTACGTAGCAGATTTATCCTTGGCCAAAGAAACTTTTTTATTGTCAGAAACCATTCGAAAGAACCATCCCAAAATAGATGTATTGCTCAATAACGCAGGTGCTTATTTTGACCAATATACTCTTACAAAAGAAGGTCTTGAGTCGACATTCGCTTTAAACCATTTGAATTATTTTATACTTTCTCTCGGATTACTCCCTTCTTTAAAAAGAGCAGGTGAAGCACGAATTGTAAACGTTGCATCTAGGGCACATATGGGAGTTTCTTTGAACTTTGAAGATTTGTTAGGTGAAAAAGAATATTCCGGTTGGAAACAATACCAAAGATCAAAACTTATGAATATTTATTTTACCTATGAACTTGCGGAACGATTAAACCAAACAAAAATAACCGTTAACTGTTTGCATCCGGGATTTGTAAAAACGAAGTTTGGTCAAAATAATGATGGTTTGGCAAAAATTCTTTTGACCTTTGCCCAGAATATCTTTGCGATTTCTGAGGATAAAGGTGCTGAAACTTCTATTTTTCTTGTTACTGATCCTTCTGTAAGTTCTGTGTCGGGCAAATATTTTGTAAAAAAGAAAATCGAAAAAAGTTCGGAACCTTCCTACGACGTAACTGCTAGAAGAAATCTCTGGACATACACTGAAGAACTTCTCAAAAGTAAGTTTAATTTTAAATTCCCAGGTTTTTGATTTATGGGTTTTAAACATCAAAAAGAGCCGATTCAAATTCCGGTACCGGGTGGGAAAACAATCGCTGAACATTTCGGAATTCCTTCTACAGGTAGTTCGGACCTTTCCATTGCCCATATGATTGCGCCATCTGGTTGGGGAGAACCTTTTCAGTCACCTAACTTTGATGAGTGGACGCTCATGGTTCGGGGCAAAAAACAAATTGAAGTCGATGGAAAAGTTATCATTCTTTCTGCAGGAGAATCTATTCTCGTGGAAAAAGGGACAAAAGTCAGATATTCTAATCCGTTTTCTGAAGATGCAGAGTATTGGTCTGTCTGTAAGCCGGCTTTTTCGTTGGATTTGGTCAATCGGGCACCAGAAGTCTAGGGTTTAAGTTACAATACAATGGGTACTGAGGAAAAACCAACTGCAGATTTAAGTTTTTTAAAAAAAGAAATGAAACCTGCTTTTTTCCAAAAAGGTTCTCTCATTATCGAGCAATATTCGTTAGGTGATTCTTTTTACTTCATTGAATCAGGTACCGTAGAAGTTTGGAAGTATTTAGATGAAAGTAAACAAGAAGTATTAATTATCGGTGATCTTGTTTCTGGAGATTATTTCGGTGAAATTGCACTTATTGATTCTGCTCCGCGAACTGTTAACATTTCCGCTAAGGAAGACTCTACACTCTTCATTCTTACTCGAGAAGATTTTCATCGTTTGTTACAGACAAGTCCAGAACTTACCTTAACACTTCTGAAATTGTTAACTGCAAGGATTCGTAATGCAGAACAAAGAGAAAACCAAGTGCTGATTGAAAAGAACAGGGAACTCCGCATTCAAAATGAAACTTTAGAAGAGATGGTGAAAGAAAGAACGGCAAAATTGACCCAATCTTTAAAAATCATCCAAGAAGATTTGGAAACAGCAAAAACAATACAGAGAAATATATTACCACTCGGTTTAAAATATGTAGCTCATTTAGATTTTGGATCACGGTTTGAGCCTATGGCCGAAGTCGGTGGTGATATCTTTGATGTCATAAGGTTAGAAAAATCCAAAATTCGGTTATTTTTGGCAGATGCGATTGGTCACGGTGTACAAGCCGCTTTAATTACAATGGCCATTAAAGCGGAATATGACCATATCAAACACAATACTCCTTATCCAGCCGATGTCCTTTATGCACTGAACCAAATTTTTAGTGATCGATATGGGAAAAAATCCAATCAATTTACTGCTGTCGTTGTGGATCTAAATTTGGAAGAAAATATTTTAACGTATTCTTCTGCCGGTCATAATGAACCTTATGTAGTTACTAAAGCTGGGATCATTCCTCTTGCTGAGTCCGGCGTAATGTTGGGTTTAGAGAAAGATGTCGAATATTCAAATCATTCTATGCCTTTTGGTTTAGGTGATCGTTTGTTTATGATCTCCGATGGATATCTGGAGCAAGAAAACAAAGAAGGAATTCTCCTCGGAGAATCCAAATTGCTTTCCAGTTTTGAATCCGCTAAGAGTTTGGATTTAAATCTAACAGATACAATTAATTTGTTAATGGATGATTTTCATTCGTTTCGGGGAGATGCCTCGATGATGGATGACGTGACGATTCTTGGAATCGGAACAACGTATTAATTAGGAGTTTCACTTGGGTTTAATTATAGCTTATTTTTTCTTTCTTTTAAATTTAATATCGATCATTCCAACAATGTATCCACTGTATATTTGGAAGTTGGTGACTACTGGTTCTGTGCGGAGACTAGGAGATAAACTCCTTTTAAAGGTAGGGGAATTTTGGATTGAAAACAACTATCGCATTTCGCGGATGTTATATGGTGTTCAATTTGAAGTGATAGGTGAATCATTTAAAGATTTAAAAGCAGACGGTCATTATATGATTATCTGTAACCATCAATCTTGGTCTGATATTTATATCATACAATCTGTCCTAAATCGTAAAATTCCTTTGATTCGTTTCTTTATTAAAGACTCCTTAAAGTATGTGCCTATCCTTGGTCATGCTTGGCTTGCTTTGGACTTTCCATTTGTAAAAAGAAGTAGTAGGGAACAGTTGAAAAAAAATCCCGAACTCGCTACCCAAGATTTGGAAAATGTCAAAAAAGTATGTGAAAAATTTGTTGGTATGCCTTTCTCCATTTTGAACTTTCTTGAGGGACATAGAAGAACTCCAGAAAGAGTGCAAAAGTTGATCAAAAAAAATCCTTACCAACACTTACTACGTCCTCATAGCGGTGGGATCTCCGTTGTGTCTACAGCCCTAAAAAATTCGATTGATGCATTTATTGATCTAACGATTGTATATCCTACTGAAAACCCAAGTTTTTTAGATTTGATGCGCGGGAAAATTCGTAAACTAAAAGTTTTTGTGGATGTGGTACCTGTATCGCAAGTCCCTATTGAAGAGAACGAACAATTTGCACCTATGTCTAAAAAAATGAAACGATGGGTGGATGAACGATGGGCTTTGAAAGATAGTTTGATCGAAAAGGAGAAACATACAAAATGAGATATCTAGGAATCAACATAGTACTGGTCGCCTTATTATTTTCTTGTCGAACATTTGAACCTGTTGCTTATGAACCACCAATCAAACCTGAATCGGTTGGGATTTTTGCACCTAACACAGAGTTACAAAAGTCAATTTTACTTGCCATTGGTAAAGTAAAAGGTCTGGAATCCTTAGACGTAGATGCTGATGGAAATATTTATGGAGGAGATAAAGAAGGTCGTATCATTCGCATCACTCTAAAAGGGGAAATAAAGGCTATTGCTAAAACAGGTGGCCGACCATTAGGAATCCAGTTTGATAAATTAGGGAACCTAATTATTGCTGATGCCTACCGTGGATTATTGTCATTAGATAAATCTGGAAAACTTTCCGTGCTTGTTTCTGAATATAAGGGTGTCCCATTTCGATTTACCGATGATGTAGATATCGCGCAGGATGGAAAAATTTATTTTTCTGACGCATCCATTTATGAACAAAAAGAATACTTATATGATCTTTTAGAAGCCAAACCTTATGGACGTGTCTTTGTATATGATCCAAAAACTAAAGAAACACAACTACTTGCCGATGGTTTGTATTTTGCTAATGGAATTGCCTTGTCTAAGACTGAAGATTTTCTATTAGTGAATGAAACATATCGGTATAGGATCACTAAACTTTGGTTAAAGGGCCCAAAAAAGGGAACTAAAGAAACCGTAATTGATAATTTACCAGGTTTTCCTGATAATATCACTCGAAATGAAAATGGCGAATTTTGGGTGGCATTGTTTACTGTAAGAAACGATAGGATGGATCATATGCATCCTTCTCCGGTTGTAAAAAAGATGGTTTCTTTTCTTCCCAAATTTCTTTGGCCAAAAGCAGAACCTTATGGATATGCACTCAAAATGGACGGGAATGGAAAAGTGCTTATGACCTTACAGGACCCAGGTGGCGAACACCTAAAAGAAGTGACTAGTGTCATAGAAAAGAAAAGACAATTGTATATTGGTAGTCTTTATAATGACCGCGTAGGAATTTACGTTTTACCTTAAAAATTGATTCATCCCGGGTAGTCTTGCAAGATTTCAGAAACGAATTACCTTAACAGGAATTTAACTTTTGTTAAGGTGTGCAAACGTGTTCGTATTCAATTGCACCCAGACTTACCGCTCCATCCGCACCAGGCCTTGTTCCATTTCCGTTAAAACTATCTGTTAGGATATTGTTAGTGGATTTAGTAATCAAACAAGAAGTGGCGCTCGTTGGTGTGTAATTGGCCGGAGTTCCGAAGTTGGAAACAAAATTGGGATCTATATTTAGATTGTTCCCAAAGTTTGCCACTACACCGAGAGGAGAGACACATCCCGAAGTGGATGGAATTCCGCCGCCGCAAAGATCCGGATACAAAGTTGGAGGGAACGGGCCTTGCGCTACAAAGCTAGTACAGTTATGAAATACATTGTATTTAATCGCCGCTTGAACACCGGTTCCTGAATTAATAATACAGGCATTTCCTGCTGCATTATCGACCAGTAACATAACATTGTTTTGTATGTCGGCGCCACTGGATAAGGCTTTGATAAATATAGGAGCTTCTTTTCCCGCAATGGACGTGGATCCACTGCTTATCGTGTTATGATAGATCCTTAGACCTGAGAACATACCGATTAATTCAATTCCATAAGCATTTTGGTTACTGGTTCCATTTTGGATCCAATTGTTGGCAACTAAAGCATTGGAAGGGAGGTCCAAATTGATTCCTGAAGCAGAAGTCGATGTAGTAGCACCTGTAGCTGTTCCCGTCCGAATGTAATTGCCTGTGATCCGAGAGGTTGCACTAAGACCATTCACTTTAATCCCATATACGTTTGCTGATACTGTTGAAGTTGCATTTGCCCCATCTATGGAATTATTTTCTACAATAGCGGTCCCTCCACTTGACATATAAACACCTGTAGCGTTCGCAGAACTAACTGTACTAACCGCATTTCCAACATTGATGGCATTTCGTCGAACCACATGCCCGCCCGTTAGAAACAATCCATAAGAACCTAAAACTCCTTTGGTTGAGACAATGGTGTTTCCTTGTGTGGTAGAACCAATTTCAATGGCAGAGATCACTTGGATGCGTATCCCAATAGAATTACTTCCTTCACCAGCTTTTATAATATTTCCAGATAAAATTCCATTGGAACTTGTACTCGCCGTGGAACTTACCTCAAAAGCCACACTATCCGTAGTGGAAGCCAAATGCAGATCCTTACTGAGTATAATGTTCCCGGTGATATTGGAAACAGTCATAGTGGAGGTTCCAACAAATTGAACTCCTTTCGATTTCGCACCGCTTATGGAATTATCTCCTCCACCTGAAATTACATTGAGCAAAAGAACTGGGGAAATAGGAAAAGTAGAGGACATATACAAACCGATGGATTCACAGTTATTCAAAGAACATTTTCCTCCATCGACTAAATTTTTGACCAATAAAGGATTACTATTGATGGAACTAACACCATAAGAACCACTGATTCCCGTTCCCGCATCAATGGCATTATTTATCAGCCTCACCTTCGCAGTGGAATCCAATAACACACCTGCCATATAAGGAGCAATATTGGGTCCTGATTTAATGAAAAATCCAGAAACGGTTGTATCATTAACAATGGAGACATCTCCTACTAAGGCAGCACAAGGAGCTACTTGAGTAGAAGTGCTACAACTTGCAGGTGTTGCGATCATTAAAATTTGAGAACTATGAGAGTCTGGGTCCCAAGTTCCAAAGTTGGAGCCTACCACATAACCTCCATAAAGTGATACGCCGTTAGTAAGTTGAATTTTATCACCAATCACAGTCGAATCATACCACCCACCTTCCACAAGAACAGCACAGTCAAAAGTAGGACAACCTCCTAAATCATTGATTGCTTCTTGGATATTTCGTTTGGGACTAAAAGGTGTTAGACCATCAAAGGCATCGTTCCCGCTGGTTTGTGACACATAACGAATGGTAGATGGAACCAGATAAGGAATATTGACAGTGGTAGACAAAGAATATCCACTGTTACTAATACAATTCAATGTGAGTGTGCTATTACCATATACCCAGGAGTCCGTAGGTGCAGGGGAAACTGTAAGTGTGTCGTCTGTAATGGCGGTTGTAGAAAGTGCGAAAAGCACAGGAATCCCTAAGTTTGTATTGAGTCCTGTAGAACCTGTGCAACTTCCCGCATTGATGGCATCAGAAAATTGTAAACGAATGCTTTCTGTTGGTTGTAATACACCTCCAAGCGAAGGGTTTACATTTAACATACTAAAACAGTTGGCTGTAACAGTGATCGATGTAGTGACAACTCCCGTAGAAGAGGAAAGCGCACATTGGTGGTTTGTGGGTTGGGATGTTACTTGTAAGTTGTATGTATTGTTAATGACCACATCCGTAGGAAACATATGGGTTCCATTGGTTGCAATGGTTAGGATTTCTGAATTGTTGTTTCGTATGGCTAAAGTTCCAGAGGACATACCCACAACTTTCACTTCAATAGGAAATGCAGTTGATGTACAAGTGATGTTGATATTGGTTATATCTGCTCCTGCGATTACACCAACACCATTGGCAGTCACACAGTTTTGTACAGGATGATTTGGTTGGGTGGTAACGGAAACATTATAGGAGGTTCCATCCAAATAGGTTTGTGTAAAAGCAAACGTCCCAGAAGAAACAGCGACACTCCTTGTGGAACCATCGAACGAGTTGGTAAGGACAAGGCCTGTGACTCCATCGAGTCCTGTTATGGTACCAGATAGTGCATAACGTAAAGGATCACAATTGATTAAAATAGAATCTATATTTCCTTTTCCTACAACACCTGACCCTCCACTGACAGAACAAGTTTGTGTAGGGAGTGTAGGTTGTGTTTGGATCGATACATTAAAATTATTTCCAGAACTTAGGACTGTAGAAAAATCATATTTCCCATCGGCATTGATAGTGAGTGTTTCTGATCCTGAATTTAGATTTACGACAAGACCTGAACCAAGAAGTCCGGAAACAGTAAAAGAAATTTTAAACGGCCCTGATGGACCTGCACTTGTCAGACTTCTAAATTGTAAGAAGTCTGTGATGGATTGCAAAAATCCTTTAGAAAGACTGGGAATACAAGCTTGGAATAAAAAAATAGGGATTAAAATTATATTCCTAAAAAATTTAAAAGGCATTTGTCTGTTCTCTATTCTATACAACAATTGAGAGGTGCAAACATTGTCATTTTTTTTACGTCTAAAAGAAGAAAAGTCAGGGAGAATCCGTGGATTTTAGTTTCTCTTATTACATTGGTCTTGCCGGAATCATGGTTTTTACTATATCAGGTGCACTCTCTGCATTGGAACATAAGGACCACCATCATGATCTATTTAGTGTATTTTTTACTGGATTCATTACGGCCATTGGTGGCGGAACTTTAAGAGACATTACACTTGGAAATTATCCTGTATCTTGGGTAAGAGATGAAAATATTCTTTGGGCTATATTTGTTGGGTTTTTACTCGTAATACTTTTACCAAGGATCCTTACTAAATTGAAGAATGAGTTATTCCTTTTTGATACTTTAGGAATCGGAATTTATACAGTACTTGGAACAAGAATTGCTTTGGATCATGGAGTTAACTTTTTTGCATCAGCACTCCTCGGTATGATCTCTGCCATATTTGGTGGAGTCATTCGAGACACACTCATGAATGAAGTACCTTTTATTTTTAGAAAAGAAATTTATGCTACTGCTTGTTTAGCGGGATCAGTTTTATACATTTTCCTAAATATTTGGGACGTAAACTCGAATTGGAATTTAGTTATTTCCGCAAGTTTAGTGGTAGGAATTCGTGTTGTGGCGGTTCGTTATAATTTGGGGTTACCGAAGATTAAACTTTTTGAATAATTAGTACACAAACGTAGTAATATAAAGGATTAAATCTATTTTGTTTTTGGTACTTGTCGCAAGTTTTTTTGGTTTCGTAGTTTTATTGTTAAACGCTTGCAATGGAAAAATCTTTGGTTTGGATGGAATAGAAGTGTCGTTATAAAGAAATTGGTATTGGGGTTTCCCCGTAGGCACTGGTTCGTCACTTGAGGTTATATGGCAAGTCCCAAGGCTGTCACATTAGAATACAAACAAGAGTTAGGTCTTCATACTAATATTGATGATATTAATCATCCTATTTCTGAAAATTCACCTTTTCATTTTAAATTTTTCCAAATTACAGATGAAGTAGAAAATACTTTATATCAAGTTTTAGACCGATTTTTATTGCAGCTTGACCTAATTATAGTTAGAGACTCAGTTCTTGCGGCAATGAAAGAAACTGTGACAAACGCAATTAAAGCCAATGCAAAACGAGTTTTTTTTAAAAACCGCGCAAGTAACATTGAAAATGAAAAAGAATATGAAGCCGGAATCACCGAATTCAAAAGAACTTATCTCGAAAATCGTGAATTAATCGAAGATTCCCTGCAAAGAAATAACTTCGGAGTTTTTGTATCCTTTATACATAATAAGAGTCTGATGCGGATTCGAATCATGAATAATGTCCAACTCACTGCAGCTGAGTCGGCTAGAATCAAAGAAAGAATTGATAAGGCAAAGACATATAATGATTTAGCAGACGCATTTGTCGATATGTCCAGCGAACAAGAGGGTGCTGGTCTTGGACTTATCATGACTTTGATGATGTTGCGTAACGATGGTTTAGGTGATTCTGCCTTTAAGTTTGAATCTGGTGAAAACAAAACGGTTTTTATGATTGATATACCTTCAAAGGTATCTAAAGAGAATCAACAATTAGAAAAAATTGATCATATCGTTTCTCAAATCGATAATTTACCAACGTTTCCAAAGGCGATCAAAGACATCCAAGATGCCATTGACAAACCAAACTCAAGTATCGGAACTATTGCCGAAATGATCAAACGTGATATAGCATTATCGGCAAACATTTTAAAACTATCTAACTCGGCCGCATTTCGACGTGGGGGAAGAGTCGAAAGTTTGGACAGAGCCATTCAACTCATTGGGTTAAAAGAATTACAAACTTTGTTATATAGCCTTGGTACTAAACAAATGTTGGAGGATAAATTTCCTGCATTTGCGGCTATCTGGGAAAAATCGAATGAATCTGCATTTTACTGTAAAGCCATCGGTCAAAAGATGGGAATGAATAAAGCCGATTTGAGTAATTTGATTGCTGCTTCTTTGTTACATGATATTGGAGAAATTTTACTCTTATCATTTGACCAAAACCACATGTCAAAAATTAAAACATATTCAAATTCTAGAGAAATTGCATCTACCATTAGTTTAGAAGAATCTGCTATAGGAATTACACATTCAAAGTTAGGTGCTATGGTCGGTGAAAAATGGAATTTTCCTGTCCTTTATACAAAAGCAATGGAGTTTCATCATAGACCTCTTCTTGCTGGTGATGTATATGCGGACATTGTGTTCCCTATTTATTTAAGTGATATGATGATTGCCATTAATGCAAAAGAGGCAAAATCATCAGAAGTTCCAGCAGAAATTCTGAAAGTTTGTAAGTTTCAATCCAAGTCTGAATTTGATTCGTTCCGTACAAAAATCAGAGAACAATTTTTAACATACTAATCGTATTCAGTTAGTTCTATTTATATTTTTGCGATAAAGTTCATATCTCTTTTGGAATTCATGATACCTTGGGATCGAAACCGCCCTAACGTAAGATTGGTCTGGATGTTTTTGAATAAAGTTTTGATGGTATCCTTCAGCTTGATAAAATTCCTTTAATTCTTGGAATTCTGTTACCATAGGATTTTCCCAAATTTTATGGTCCTGAATTTCCTTTTGAATTTTTTTAGCTATTTTTAATTCTTCTTCAGAGGAATAAAACAAAATAGACCTGTAAGATGAACCTTCATCTGGACCTTGTTTGTTGAATGTCGTTGGGTCATGAGAAAGAAAAAAAATTCTACATAATTCTGCATAATCAACCTTAGTTGGATCATAATAAATGAGAACGGTTTCTGCGTGGCCTGTAGTTTCTGTATTGACTAAGTCATAGGTTGGATTTTTTGTATGGCCTCCCGAATATCCTGAAATGACATCTGCGACTCCTGGAATTGATTCAAAAATATGTTCGGAACACCAAAAACACCCTTCTGCAAAGGCTGCGATTTTTTGCCCTGATTTGGGTAGCAGAGAGATTTTTTGAACCTTGGTATCTTTATCTGAAAATAGATTACATTGGCCAAGGAGAAAGGCTGACACAAGGACCAATACGAGTAAACGCCAAACAGGAAATAAGAAATTTCTAAGGTTGATTGCAGATGCCATGTCCTTTAGATTGTTTTTCTAAAGGTTAGGGAAATAAAAATATTAAACAGTTTTCTCTAGGGAGGAGTTACGTCTTTTTCTTTGGGGTATGGTTCATCAAGGGAGCTTTGAGTATTTTCCATTCCCCCCCTACGATAAATGAAAATATTTCGAGAACCGGAAAAGTTTGCCATTGGTTTGTAAAAGTTCTGTTTAATGAAATATCCCAAAATCACGGCGGAAAGGGAAGCCTTATATACCCAAGTTTCAGTGTGACCACCGTAACCAAAAATATAAGAACCAGAAAGAACAAGACTTTGACTGGTGAACCAAACTGTGGTTCTATTGAGTAGAAACTTATACCAACCAATTTCTGTGACTTGGTTTCTGATACCTTGTAACAAAATTCCAACTACGGGAATGCGAAGTAATAGGCCCAAAAAACCAAAGACAACTATAAAAACTAAAACTAACCAAATTGAGGAGAAAAGTAGGTTCCACCAAAAAAGAAATTGAAGTGGTGAAACGAGGCTTGTTGGCCAAGAAAATTCGGACGAAAAAAAACGAATTAATATCCAGAAGAATGTGAGATAAAAACCGAACACGTGGAAATAGAAAATGGAACGAGAAGTTCCTGCAAGGAAAAATTATATTATTTCATTTTGGGAAAAATATCATTTTTAAGCCTACGATGACTGTAAATATACCAAAAAAACGAGATAAGGTAGTGGTATCAATTTTAGATGCGGCACTGGCTCCGAATATACTTCCTAATATAAAACCTACACTAATAAAAGCTGCGGCAAATACATTAGTTTCCCCTCTCGTGTAATAGATATAAGCTGCAACAATTCCAATCGGTGGAACCATCGCGGCAAGGGTTGTGCCTTGTGCCATTTTTTGGTTAAAATCAAAAAAATATACTAACGCAGGGACAAGTAGAATTCCCCCACCAATCCCAACTAACCCCCCAAGAAGACCTGCTCCAACACCTAACAATAAAAAGAGAATCCCAATATTCATAATACCTTCCCGCAGGCACGGTTTGCTGGCACTGCTTCATGAATTTTTTTTGGCTCAGGCAAGTTCAAGTTGTCCATAATCTCTATAAACTCTAAAAGAGATTTTCCGGCAATCCTTGGATTCCACTTTTTCTCTTCACCAATTGTAGTAGATAAAAAACCTTTGTAGTCATGCCCAGGTAACACAATTGTAGCATCTGGTAATGAAAAAAGTTTTTCAGTTATCGATTTGTATAGTGATTCTGCATTTCCACCTTGGAAATCGGTGCGACCACATCCTCTTACAAAAAGTGCATCTCCTGTAAAAAGGTATTTACCATTTAATAGGAGCGAAATGGAACAAGGAGTATGACCTGGTGTATGGATGACTTGGAATTTTAAGTTCCCAACAGTAAATACATCACCATCTTTCAGAAACTTAGAGGCACAATTTGCACCAGAATGTTCTGATGCGTAAGATTCACAATGTGTTATATCTCTTAACTCTCCTGCTGAAGTGATATGGTCTGCATGCATATGTGTATCAACAGTTAAGGAAAGTGTAAACCCGAGTTCTTTTAAATAATTTAAGTCTCTATCGATCCGTTCCAATACAGGATCAATTAATACGGACTGTTTTGATTCTAAGTCCAACAAAAGATAGGTCCATGTGCCGGATTCTAAGTCATAGAGTGGGCGAATTTCAATTTTATCTTTCTCGTCTGTAATCATAAAGAAGCGATCTCCTGTATTTTAGAATCCATTTGTTTCCAGTGACCGTCAGAAACGAATGATTTTTTTCGGGGTTAGAATTGACTTTAATACCATACCCCCTATGGTATATAGTTCGGTTGACGAAATATCTGGCAAGTAAAAAATTGGAAAAAAGGAGAAAGTATGAAATCTTTCCTGGTTTTAGGAATTGTAATTGGGTTCCTCTTTATATTCGTAAAAAAAATCCAATCAAAAGGAGACAAAGATATGGTTAAACAGTGGATAAAGGAAGGTGCAATCGTGATTGACGTTCGAACTAAATCGGAATACGCAGAAGGACATTTCTCAGGTGCCAAAAATATTCCGGTGGATGTACTTCCAGCCAATTTGAACCAATTAAAAGACAAACAAAGTAAAATTGTCGTATATTGTCGGTCTGGTGCGCGAAGTGAACGTGCAAGACAAATTTTACAAGCGAGTGGTTATTCCTCTGTCATCAACGCTGGTGGTCTAAGTGATATGCCTCAAGGTAATTAAACTACCAAAGGTATTTAAACTACACCGGTAGGGATGTTTGATTTATACCGGTGCAGTGAATAAAGATCTGATAACTTGTTTTGGTCTTCGTTCGAAAGTTCTAAAAACTCAGCTCCCATATGATACTTATGAAGACCAATTTCTTCTTTTCTGATGACTTTAATTTTTGCATTAATTTCTTGGTGCGATTCTGATTCACGAAGTTTCACATCGAAGGATTCGTTCAAAGTAATATCATCCTCTGTATCAAACGCAATTCCAGTAATAGAAATATTTTTTGAAATCGTTCTCAGAGTTTTGTCTGGTAATATAAAAAGTAGTTCCAGATTGGCATCGAAACGTAAACTACTTCGTTTTTCATCAGTATAAGCAACAATTTGGTTTTTACCTGAATACTTTGCGGTATAAAGAGCTCGGTCTGCAAGGTCATACATTTCTTCGCAGGTTTTTACTTTTTCTGGATAAGAAACGATTCCTCCACTGAGAGTCACCGATTTTCCGCTGAGTTTAATCGTCCGACAAGCATCCAAAAGTTTTTCGGAAGCAATCTTTGCCTGCTCTTCATTTGTCTGTGGGAAAATAATTGCAAATTCTTCACCACCAATTCTACAGGCAGTGTCTTCCATCCGCAAACAGGATGTAATTTGTTTCGCAACTTTTATTAAAATTTCATCACCCATCGTATGCCCATAGGTATCATTGATTTTTTTAAAATCATCAATGTCTATAATGAGGAGTGATAAGTTTTGGTTATATCTAGTTGATTGTTTAAATTCACGTACAAGTGCTTTTTCGAAATGTCTACGATTGTATAATCTAGTCAGTTCATCAACTAATATGAGTTTCTCGGTCTCAGAAAAAAGTTGTATTTCGATGATTTTTGGATTTTTTATTTTAGGATTGATGTTGGTGAAATAATCTACCAAGGCCACACTAAATCCTACGTCTCGTTTCATACATTGGGAAAGTTTAGTTTTATTTTCCAGAACTTCTTTCCAAATAGATACCGATTCAGTTTCAGAGATTTCAACCGAAGTGAGGACTTTTAAGATAGCGGAATAAATTTGTCCATCAGGAAGAGACTGGGTAGTAATTTCTTTGAACTTAGAAACCAGGACTTCAGGATGATTGGGATTTTCTTCTAAAATCCTCATCATGGTGTCTTCCAATCTTTCCCCAGGCATAGATTGATTGGATTTCAACATAACGATCCTGAGTGAATCAATTTATTTCCCACGATTACCCAAAATTCCAGAAAACCTGTCTCTTGTAAAGACAGGTTTTTGTTCCAAAACTCGGTTCAGTAAAAAGGGAAAACCCTTAGTTTGAAGTTAATTGTTTGGCCTGGGTGTGGATGGCGCTGATTTCTTCGTATAGGAGTTGGACTGAGTCGGCGAGTTTTTGTGTAGTTTCGTCGATTGTGCTGATGGCACGGTTGATTTCCTTACTACCCGTCATTTGTTCCTGGGCAATCACACCAATTTGTTCCGATAAGACATGTAATTCAGAAAAAGTGTCTCTGAGTTTAGCATTCAACTTTTCTTGTTCGGTGACATGACCTTCCAATCCCAAAATTTCACCTTCAATGCGAATTAACTCTTGGTTTTGGCTTTCTACTTGCGATTTCACTTCTTTGGAGTAACGAGTTCCCTCATTGATTTTTAGTCCTGCATCCTTCACAATTTTTGCAATGGTTCCTGCGTTTGATTGGGATCGTTCTGCAAGTTTTGCAACTTCTTGTGCAACTACTGCAAATCCGCGGCCATGTTCTCCAGCTCTTGCTGCTTCGATTGAAGCATTTAATGCTAGTAAGTTGGTCTGGTCTGCAATTTCTGACATCATTTGGTTGATCTCTTCCACTTTTGAAAAAGCTTGGTTGAGTTCTGAGTAAATTCCATTGAGTTCTTCAGAGGATGTTTTTACTTTTTTGCTAAAATCTGCAGATAAACTTACGTCTTTTGCAATTTGTGTGGTTTTTGTTTTTACACTAACACTGATATCCTGCAAAGATAAAAAGTTTTGATCAACAATTTTCACTCTCGCGACTTGGTCTTCTACTAAGTTTGCAGAACTAATAGCAGAGGATGAAAGTTCTTCAACCGAAGCTGAAATTTCTTCTACGGAAGCAGCTTGGTTTTGTGATTGGTTATGAAGTTCGTCCGACATCGATTGCAATGTTTCTACCGATGATGCAAGTGTATTTGCTGATTTTTCTAATTGGATTGATTTGTTAGAAATAAAATTTTGTTTTTCAAGGGTTTCTTTTAATTTAGTTTTTAAATCAGATTGCATTTCACGCATTAGCGCTACAACATAACGCAAACTAAAAATCACTCCGAAGTAAAAAATGATTTTTTGCACTTCTGTAGTGACTATGATATGATTTGCTCTTAACATATCTGGATAGGGTTTGGGAACGGTGGTAGCACCAAGGTTTAGTGATAAAAAAATTCCACCCAAATACAAAAAAGTAGATATTAAACCAATCGCTAAAACCAATTTTGTTTCGAATAGAAAACTAGAATAAATAGCAATGAATACAAAGATAATATAAAAAATCCCAGTGCTTATGGTATTACTTGCGTCTCCTTTGGTTGAGTTATTATAAATATCTAGATAGAAAAAACTTACGATAATGAGTAGATCGATAAAAATTATGATATTGGCCCACGTTTTTGTTATTTCTTTTCCCTTACGTAAATAACGTCCAGGTATGATTCCATTTAATAAAAAGATAAGGGAACCAATTAAATTGGGAATAAAACTTTTGGTGGCAAAGTTTGCGGCAACACCTAATAGAAAAACTGCACTCAGTCCGTACTTTGTGTACACAATGAGTGAAATTCCTTTGCGAAAGAGGGTTCTTTCAAATTGATTGATTTCGTTTGTTTCTACGGACATTTACTAGTCTCCTCATAAGGTAACCATTTTTCCGATCCAAGTCCTAATCGACTACCTGTCAGTTATACTGTTACGCGAACGATGTATTCTATGACGATTAAAAATCGATATTTATTTAAATACCGTAGTTGAACCGAATGTTTGTTTGTTTTTTATGAAGATTCTGAAATGACAGAGAGATTGAGTATCAATTTGGTTCTATCAAGGTTCTTTAGAAATAATTTCTTCCAAAGCCATACCTTCTAATATCTTTCCTCCACGTTCGTTTAAGTGAATCGCATCGGTTAGATAATGATATCCATTGGAGTCACCTATCTCGTTCCAGGAAGCAGATGTTGAATAGTATCTCAAGATCGTCCAGTACATGTCCCAAGTATTTTGGATGTATGGTTTACGAGTTTTAAGTTTTGCTTCCTCCAACCCTTTGGATAGAGTTTCATGTAACGGTTTATAAATTGCCTTCTCTTGGATTACAATGTTTTTAGTGAGTTCTGCAAACCTTTTGGATCGCTGAAAAGGAATTGAGTTTGGATCTTCTCCTAATATTGGCGGAGAAAAAACGATTAATTTTGCATTGGTATCTGTCTTTATTGTTTTAATGATTGTTCTTAAATGATTGCTAAAACTTTCTTCTGTAACAGGTTCTTTTAAACTCCAAAGACTTGCATAACGTTTGTATTCATCTGTAGATAGAGTTGCCTTTAAATCATTTGTACCTATAAGAAGGAAAACGATATCGGGTTTTAGTTCTTTCAGATCTTCTAATTGTTCCATTATTTGCAGAGTCAGACGGCTGTTAATCCCTTCATTGATAATTAGCGAATTGTTTAGAGAAGGGTGTTTAGCAATAGAGCCTACATAATCATAACTGACCCTGCCATGAGTGATACTATCTCCCAAAAAGACAATTTTTGGGGTTTTGTTTGAAGATTTAATGATTGTCGCTTTTAGATTGTTTGATGGCACTTTTGTGGCTTGGAAAATGACACAGGACTCAAATATAAAAAAAATAAAGATCCAAAGTTTTGATATGTGTTTCATGTACAATGAACCTACCAAGAATCTAAAAATGAAAAAGCCAAATTTGATATTTTAGATAAAAAAACTTTTGGTTGCAAAGCAATCCCTACTTAGATTTTTCCATTGCACAAATAGAAACTGTTACTTTTAATTCTGCAGTTTATGCAAAAAACTTTCTAACCAAGGCCTAAGATCTTGAAACTTTGGTTTTTCATGTTTAAGTAACAACCGAAAATAAAGTGTTCCATAGAGTATGTCCATACAAACATCAATATCTGAATCAGAGAGAAATCGGATTTGTTTTGTCTCTATGGCATGGTGGAAAAACTGTTTTGCCGCATTTCTTCTAGGTAGTAAATAGTTTTCTAAAATTGAATCTGCTAATTCAACATCCTGTTGCCCGGCTCCAATCAAAGTGGAAATCACTCTTCCAAATTTCCCTGAAAAAACTCCTGAAAGTGCATCCATTTGGTCAAGTATCGCTTTTGCAAAAGGGACTTCTTTTGGAAATTCTAAATAAGGTGAAATCATATGAGTGACCGTACTCATCGCTAAATGGGCTTTACTTGGCCAACGCCTATAGATCGTAGTTTTAGCAACACCCGTTTCCAAAACAATATCATCAATGGAAAAACCGTGATAACCTTTTTTTGCTAACATTTCATAAGTGGTTTTTAGGACCAAAGGTTCTAGATCTTCTGACCGGGGGCGGCCTGCCGTTTTTTGCGTTATTTTCTTTTTTGCAGCCATAAATCAAAATATTTTAAAAAATAGTTGACTGTCAAACATATTTCGATACGGATGGTATCGAAATAACGATACTAACAGTATCGTTATTGAAGGAGATTTGTATGAAACCAATTTTGGTATTAGTTACTTTGTTGTTTGGGAGTGTAGGTTTGTTCGCTAAATCCGCATCTCCCTCTGGGGAAAAGGTTTTGGAAACTTTTTTTAGTGAATTTGGAAAAGGGAATGTAGCAGGTGTTTTGAACACATTCCACCCGCAAACTACGATTACAGCTGTTCGTAACGAAAACCGATCAGATAACCAGTTGTATGGAACCTATACGGGAATTTCTGGGGCAGAGGAATTCTTGAAAAATATGGGAAGTCAATTAGATACTAAAAAATTCCAGGTCGATCAGATTGTAGGAAAAAAAGATTGGGTATTTGCTAGTGGTAGTTTTTTACACATTCTGAAACAGACAGGTAAACCCTTTGAAAGCGAATGGGCCCTTAAAGCACAAATCAAAGATGGTAAAATTTTTACTTACCATTTTTATGAGGATAGTGCTTCTTTTGTGGCAGCATCTAAAAAATAAAAATTCATAGTTATTTAATCTATTTGTATTAACTAACTTTGGGAAATTTCGAATCCATTAGTGAATAGGAATGTAAATATCAGTAATACGTTTTTCATCTCTAATCTCTAGTGGATTCAAATAACATTCCCAAGGTGGTTGATTTTTCAATTTCCAAGTAGTGGTAATCACATACTCGTTCAAAATCCAATGGTAAATTTGGGGTAAGTTTTGATAACAACCTTGGTAACGAATTTGTAAATATTTTCCTTCAGGTATTGTTTGGATTCCAAAACCTTCGGGAAGTGGTTTGGTTATAGAACCGATTGTGATTCCTATATCAAATCGGATTTTACCTTGTGGAGAAATGTCTGGATCATCTTGGCTAATTCCAATCCACTTATGATTCGAATATAATAAATTCCAATTTTTCATTAAAGATTGAATGGATAAGACTTCTTTACTTTTTGGCAGAGGCCCTGGAAGATCTTCATAACTCCCTATATGACGCACAAAAGCAATGTTAAATGCTTTTATCGTTTTGATTTGAAATCCAAATTTACTGATTCCCTCTGGTATCTTTTGGTGAATTTTATTGGAAGAATTTTTTTTCTTTTGAAATTGATTGCGAAACTCGGAAGGTGTGGAACCAATCACTCGTTTGAAGGCTTTAGAAAAAGATTCGTGAGAGGAAAATCCGGCCTCGATGGCAATTTCTAAAATAGGAAAGTTCGTTATTTTTAATTCATAAGCAGCTTTTTCTAGTCTTAATCTGCGAATGTATTCTTTTACATTTTCGCCTTGTAGAGATTTAAACAAACGATGGAAATGCCATTCACTATAACCTGTAAAAAAAGCAAGTTGGTTGAGACCAATTGTATTTTCAAGTTGGTTTTCCATTTTGTTCCAAACTGGATAGAGGTTGGGTATTTTTGGCAAGTGGGAACCTTTCTTAATAGAAGAAAGGTAAGAAAGGTTCCAGAATTTGTCGTCTCTATTTTAGTTAGGTCTACGCTCCTGTACAATATCAATGCCAATTCCATTGGGATCCACTAAAGTAAAATGGGTATCTCCCCATTCTTCTGTAGTCAGAGGAAGATCAATGGGAGCATTTTTTTGTTTCATGGTTTCAAATTCTTTTTTTATATCTGTCGATTCGAAAATAAACCAAACTCCTTTTCCTTGGTAAGAATTTTGAAAATATGATTTTCTCACCTGTGGTTGGTTAGGTTTCATGATTGCTAACTCTACTTCTGGTTTGTTCGGTAACGATAACAATACAAACCAATCGGATTCAAATTTTATTTGTAACCCTAACCATTTTTCATAAAATGTTTTTGTTTCGTTTAGTTTTTCAGTAATAATACCCGTTTGGATTTGTTGGAATGCCATGTTTTCTCCTTTCGATTTAACTTGAGTATAGAGGAAATAGAACTACTACATTGGACCGTTTTTGCTTTTTTTTAGGGCGCATCGCACAAGTGCGACCGGGCTCTACGCTTCAATCATTGCTTTGCAAAGGATTTACGCTGCGATCCCTTGCGCTTCTTTGTGGAGTCGAAAAAAATACATTTCTACAAAAGCTTTGATCACAAGAGTGATGATGGGACCAAATAGTGGAAATTTGATCATTAAAACAAGAACACCAAAGTAAAAAAATAAAAATCCAATGTAAAATGCAGGAGTGTATTCCCAAATATCAGATGGATTGTTTTCTATACCAACCATAGTCCTAAAAGCATTTGTCATTCGTTGGAATTGATTGTGTTTGGGAATTTCCGGAGTACCTAAAGCAACCCAAGCCCAAGAGTTTTTATAATTTTTATATGGTTTTGTTTTGAAAAATACAAAAATTTTTGGCAGATAGCGATAGAGAGTAAATAAAAAGATTCCCAAAATATAATATTGTTCTTTTGGTTCGAGAGAATTGTAGATGTTCAGAAAAATAAAGTTAACTTCTAATCCACCTGTAGTTGCTACACTGAGAAATAATTCAATCATCATATAAAAGAAAAAATTAAAACCAACTAGTAACATTATAATGCAGATCAATGCACTGAGTAGGATCGCAGCAAAAAATGGAACAAAGATAAAATAAAATATTTTCCCAATGATTGGTTCTGGGATGTTCAAATCTTGCAAACCCATTTCTTTACTTTGTTGGATTGCGGCATAAAATGCCGTTGTGATTAACCTAAGCATTCCATAGCCAAATACAAAATACAATTCGGGATAAAGAGCAATCATAATGTTTCGTGGTTCGGATGCAAAAATAAATAAACCAAGCAAAGGAGCAAGATCTGCTAAAAAATCCGACCACTCTCTTTTTGTCCAGGGGAGTAAACTAAGTAAAAAGTTTTGCATGGTGCACCGAAACTATAGAATCAATCTAATGATTTCAAATCAATTTTTTGCTTTTCTTTTTGTTTCTTAGTTAGGAAAAAAGTTGTGTAAAGTACGAATCTAATTTGTGAGAACAACAAAGATGAAAAATTTAAATTTTAAAAGAAAGATTGTGAATGTTTTATCTGTTTTGGTTTTGTATATGTTTTTGTTCTCTGGATGCCACAATGTCCAATCTTCATTCGAATCAACGGTTGAGTCTGATTTTAATAAACAACCGCTAGGTAAAGAAAAGATTCTGCGGATGGCTGATATAAAACATATGCCCTCAATTGTGCAAAAATATCTTTTATATACAGGTGTGATTGGGAAACCACAAGTACAGAATATACGAATTGTTTTTAAAGAATTGATGTATAAAAATTCCAAAGCACAACCTTTGGACTCTACTTCAGACCAATATAACTTTTTTAGATATCCATCTCGTCATTTTTTTATGAAGGCAAGTATGATGGGAATTCCTTTTCGAGTTTTGCATTCCTACTCAGATGAAAAGGCTACTATGTTGGTTCGAGTTGCTTCTTTGTTTAATGCCGTTGACTTGGCAGGCGAAAATCTTTCTGAAACAGAAACGGTAACACTGTTAAATGATCTTTGTTTGTTTGCTCCTTCAGCATTGATCCAAAAAAATATTAGTTGGGAAAAAAGAGATTCGTTATCAGTAAAAGTAAATTTTAAAAACAGGAAATACAATGTTTCTGCAATTCTTTTTTTTAATCAAAAAGGGGAACTTGTAGAATTTGTCTCAGAGGATCGTTCTGCATTACAAGATGATGGTAGTTTGCGAAAAGTCCGTTGGACCACTCCTGTCCGTGATTATAGAGAATTTCATGGCGTTAAGGTTCCTACGTATGGGGAAGCGATTTGGAATTATCCTGAAGGAGATTTTACTTACGGAAAATTCTTTTTACAAAAAATCGAATATAATCTAAAAAGTTTCAAAAAAGAATAGAATCTGATTTGAGAACTTGATTGGTTTGCTTTAAAAGGAATCATACTGATCAGAATCATACTGATTAGTTTTCCTTTCTCGTACAAATCCTTCCTAAAATTCGTGCAGTACGTTCTTCCTTAACGCAATTGTAACCAGATTGTTCTGAACGAACCAACAGAGAATTAAATAGATTTTTTTCTTCTTTATTGCTGTTGGTTTCTTTTCCAATGGTTAAAATCGTAAATTCCTTGGGAGATGTTTTTTTAAGGTTTGTTGAAAAATAATCCAACAAATTATCTCTCCGAATACAAATTACTTTTTTATCGATAAGTTCTAATCCAAATCCACCTGAAAGTAACTCGTTTGTTGTAACAAATAAACTTGAGTTGAAGGTTTTTAACTCTTTGCGTAATTTTTTTAGTTCAATGCTTGAAAAATAAAAAATCGCAATAATCAGAAAGGAAAATAAAAACATCCATGTATAAATTGGATACAATATCCATTTGTTTTTCTTTAACTCATTCATTTGTTCATTAAGTATGAAGGTAAGCGGAAATACGATGACTACTAAATATCTTCCTGTCAGTGTAATTCCATCGTTAGGAGATGTTAAACCTGCAATGAGAAGATATAAGATTACAATAAGCAGGTGGAATAAAAGATTTAAATTCGTGGCAATTTGGGTTTTACGTAATTTTAGGATACTGTAAATAAAAATGGGACTTTGAAGAAAAAAACCTAAAGACCAACCATTGGGTCTTGGAAAGGTAAATGCCATGGATAGAAAAATTTTTAATTGATCATAGATAGTTCTATCCGAGTTTCCAAAATTCGTAAGATGTCTTGTTCCTAATGGATGTGAATAACTATATGTGTTCCAGAGTAGGAATAAAGATAAGATAACGGCAAATAAAAGATACCTAACAGGATGAACGCTTTTTAAGATCTTTTCTTTTTTAATAAAAATATGTATGAAACCAATTGCGATTTGTATGGAAATAAAAAATAATACACCTTCCAATCTAAACCATAAAGAAATTCCTAAAAATAAATTCCCTAAAATCCAATCCTCTTTTTTGTCCGTCAAAAATGCTTTCATTAAAAAGATATAGCCATAACCTGTAAGAAGGATGAACGGGCCATTTTCAGAAAAATCGATTAACAAGGGAAAAACGACCGTTCCTAAAGATACAAGAATGAGAGTGGTGAATTGAATCGAATTTTTGGTAAGGAGTCTTAAAAAAACAAATAAAAATATAATATTAAAATAGGGAAGAATGGGAAAAGGTAAAAATCCTAACAAGGAATAGAGGAAGGTGAGTGCGATAGGATATTGTCCAATCAATCTATGATTATTTAAAAAAACGAATCCTTCGTTGAATGGGCTTAAAAGAAAATCTGGGTCCATATCTTTGGCTGGATAAAGAATGCTTTCGGTTGCCCATCCTTGTTTCCAAAGAGACATGGTTTGGATCATTTTCACCAAAGGATCGGAAAGAAAGTAACTATCGACTCGAATCAACAATTGGATGAGAAGTAATAGTAAAGAAATTGCAACGGTAAGGATTACCATATTTCCAAGTCGTTTTAGCATTTTTCTTTTATTTCGAATGTTTGTTAGGTTGGCAAATAGAAAATTAGACCCAGGTTGAAAAAGGGAGTTTTCAAGTCAGAAAGTTAAGTATTGTTGATACGTTTGTTTACCGGAGGCTAACAATGAACGCCGAATGATTGCAGGGATCCTATGTTTGCTTACCAAAATAGACTATCAGATTTTTTTTGTGAAATTTTCCTTGCGGCGTTCACTAGGCCCACATGGCTATAGGTCTGGGGGAAATTTCCCCATTGGTTTCCCGATTTAGATTCAATATCTTCGCTAAAGAGCCCAAGATGATTTGCATGTTCACAGACAAAATCAAAAAGTTTCATAGCTTCTTCTAGCCTGCTCATGCAAGCTAGAGCTTCAATATACCAAAATGTACAAACTAAAAAAGTTGTTTCTGGTTTGCCAAAGTCATCTTGGTGAAGGTATCTGTACATAAAACCGTTTTCGGTTTTTAATGTTTTTTCGATGGCTGCGATATGAGATTTTGCCTTTTCTGACTTTGGATCTAAATATCCTAGGGTAATGAGTTGTAATAAACTGGCATCTAAATCTTTTTTCCCTTGGGCTTGCGTGTAACAGCCGAGTTTATCATCGTAACATTTTTCAATATTTGTCGCAGCTTGTTCCATTAGGATTTCAGATTTTTCGATTAAATCAGGTCTCCCTAATTTTAGAGCAATTTCTTTAGCGGCTTTTGCTCCTATCCAATGAAATAAATACGTATAACAATGTTTTTGCGAAAAATTTCGGAATTCCCAAAGTCCTGCGTCAGGTTCCTCCATTGTTAATTCAATCTGTTCTAATATATTTTTAACTAATCCAAGATTATGAAATCGGTTTTTTTCTGGAATACGTTCATCTAAATATAAAGGTAAAAGTGACAATAAAATTTGTCCATAAGCATCATTTTGTTTATGTGTATAAGCCGAATTTCCAATTCTTACTGGTTTATTACTCAAATAACCTTCTAATTCTAAGATTTTTTCTTCTAAAAAGTTTTCTCCGAAAATACTGTATAGTGGTTGGTATCTTCCTTCTGCTGTAGGTGTTAAATTGCTAATGTATTGAGAATACATTTCTAATTCTTCAAACTGACCTAAGTTGGTGAGAGCTAATAATGTATAAAATCCATCACGTAACCAACAAAAACGGTAATCCCAATTTCTGCCGGCCAAGGGTGCTTCCGGTAAACTGGTAGTGGAGGAGGCAATGATCGCTCCTGTTTCTTGGAATTGATGAAGTTTTAAACAAAGAGCTGAACGAATTTGTTGTTTTTGTGCGAAAATAGGAATGGAACAATGTTTTACCCAATTTTGCCAGTAGTGTTTTGTTTTTTTGAATTCTGATTCAATATATTCACCTAACAATATATCTGTGGGAATTGATTCAAATAACGCCAAGTAGATGTTTTGGTTTAATAAAAAATAGTTTTCTTTTAGAATTTGATTGAGAGATACATTGGATGTGAGATGTAATTGAAAATCGTTTGTTTGGTATAAGATTCCCTCTGAATTCACTCTAGGTTTTAAATATTCTTTCCCATAGCTGTAGGTTAGGTTTAATTGGAATTTTACCTTTACATCGCCCGTAATTGGAATGATTTTTCTGTATAAATTTCGTTTGCTGTGAAGGATTCCATTTTGATAATATCTAGGCGCAAAGTCGAGGACGGCAAACGATCCAGTTTCTATGACAATTTCGGTTCTTAAAATATTCGTATTTTCTAAATAAACTTGTGAGGTAGAAATGATATTCGAATCAGGGAGTATCGAAAAATGTCCGCAATTTTTGTCCAATAAGGAACCGAATATAGGAGAACTATCAAAGTTCGGCCAACAGAGCCAAACTATTTCCGCTTTTGTGTTAATATGAGCGATATAACTTCCGTTACCGATAATTCCAGAATTGTATTTATGATTTTTCATTTGTATTCCTTGTTAAGTGGGAAATTAAATTGTGAATCCAAATTTGAACTTCTGCAGGTTGATTGAATCTGTATTTGGCAATGGTTTCCGATTTCCCAATTTTCACCGAAATTGCTGAGTCGGGTAACTCGCGGAACATATCTTCATCGGTTGTGTCATCACCAAAAACGTAAACGTATAACTCTGCATTGGGTAAGATTTGTTTTGCGGCTTTTCCTTTGCCAGTTCCATACTCTCTGACCTCGATGATTTTGTTTCCTCTTTGAACAAAGAAACCTGTATTGGAAGATATTTGAGATAACTCATCTAACATTTCTCTTGCTGCATTTAAACCTATATCGGGATCTGCATTTCGGAAATGCCATACAAGAGAGAATTCCTTTTCTTCAGTGAAGGATCCAGGAACTCTTTTTGTAAATTCATCTAAATGGCTTTTGATTTGTTCTTTCCAATCTAAATTGGAAGTAAAAAGAGAGTTCCACTTTTCTCCATAAGGTGCCCTATGCCATGCTCCATGTTCTGCTACTAGGTGAATTGGCAGAGTTTGGAAATGTGTTTCTAAAAATTTTCTATCCCTACCGCTGATGATGGCAAGTGAGATGGTTGGTATTTTTAGTAAGGTTTCGAGAGATTCCAATAATTCTTTTTTAGGTACGGCTAAGTGTGGAAGGGATTCGAAGGGTACAAGAGTCCCGTCGTAATCAAATATAATAAAAATTGGATGATTGTTATTTGGTAGTAGAAGTTGCGAAGAAGGTGGAATTGATTTTGTCTGAAAGGTTAAATTTTTCTTTGCATGTTCTTCGGTATCAGTAAAAATTTTTTTAGCCCATTCCATTACTGAATTTTCAGATAAACGGTTGATCATGATTTGGTTTCGAAAGTGGATTTCTTTCTCTTCCATTTCAATGGCTTCTCGAATTGCAATTGCCATCCCGTTAAGGTCATTGGGATTTACTAAGATTGCTTCTGGAAGTTCTGCCGAAGCACCGGCCATCTCACTTAGAACCAACATACCGCAGTTTTGTGAAACTAAAAATTCTTTGGCTACTAGGTTCATTCCATCGCGGAAAGGTGTTACTAACATAACATGTGTGTTTTTGTATAAAGGGACTAATTCTTCGAAAGGGAAACCTTTGTATTGGTATAAAATGGGTGTCCAATCTAAGGTACCGAAGGATCCATTGATGGCTCCCACCTTTTCGTCGATGGCTTTTTTCATTGATTGGTATGAGGAAACATCTGTCCTCGAAGGTACTAATACTAGGACAAATTTACATTTTTTTAGCCAATTAGGATTCTGTTTTAAAAAAAGTTCAAAAGCATTTAATCTTTGTAATACGCCTTTTGTATAATCTAGTCTATCGACTGATAGAATTTGTTTTAAATTTTTGTGGTTTTTGTTGATTTCGTTGGCGATGGTATCACATTCTTTTGAATTTGAATATTGGATAAAGTTTTCAACGTTGATACCCATTGGGTATGCGCCAGTTTTTGTTAGGTGATTTTTATAGTAAATAATTCCACGTTCATTTTCTATTCCTAAACATCTTAATAAAGATCTAAGAAAATATTGTGTATAACTTTGGGTATGAAATCCAATGAGATCGGCGCCTAAAACTCCAGTAAGAATTTTTGTCCGAAACCGTTCTGGCAACAAACGGAAAATTTCAAATGTGGGGAAGGGGATGTGTAGGAAAAAAGAAAGTGTTATGTTTGGGAATAAATTCCTTAATATTCCAGGCAGTAAAAATAAATGATAATCATGGACCCATACCCAGTCTCCAGGTTCATAAATGGTTTCTACAGTTTTTGCAAATTCATAGTTTGCTTCTTCGTATGAATCGAATGTGGTGTCTGAATATTCGCAATGGGCTGTAAAATAATGAAATAGGGGCCAAAGAGTTTTGTTGCAAAACCCATTGTAAAAAGAATCAGCTAACTTTTGTTTAAGAAAAACAGGAATTGTCCCATGTTCTTCCCTCATTTTTTTAGCGTATGACTTTTGTTCTTTTTCGGGAATGGACTTTCCGGGCCAGCCCACCCAAACCACTTCATTCCCTAATGATTTCCAGTGAGAAAGAAAACTGGAAAGTCCTGTTGCAAGACCTCCCACATTGGGAGTCCCATCCCACTGGACTGGCAACCTGTTGGATACGAGGATCAGTCTCATGTTTATAATGGGATCAGAAGAATCAGATATGGCAAGGGGTTTCTTTAAAAAAAAAGATAACTTATCTTCTCTTTGCTTTTTAAATACATAAACGTATTAGACTATTTGAGAATGTAAATGGTTTAAAAAAAATATATAATGCAATCGGAAGCGTTGAACAAAATTATTCACGGAGTCTGATATGAATACTTACTTAGTAAAATGCAACAATACTTCTGTTATATGGTGTTTCACTTCACTCTCTTTACCTATAACGAGTGGTTGGTAAGGCAATGCCTGCGTGTTCCCCGAATTTAATCTTTTCTTTTCTTTCATTATCCTGCGCCCCGGATCGACGGAGCGCCCTCGCCGACGGAGAGCCGGAAATGTGCGCCCCAAAATCTTTTTTATACACTTGAACTTCTTCGAGATAGGGATACTTGGAAAACCGTAAGTTCTTTGTTGTTTCTTAGGTTTTTCGAAAGTTCTGGTAATATTTATTGGGACTCTAAAATTCCTTTATACCAAATATCTACGATTAATATACAAAGTCGTTTGTGTGATCCCCAAGGAAATTCACTGACTGTGATTAAAGAATGTGTGATCCCTTGGACTGCAATTGCCATAGATCTTAGGATATCCTCATCACTCATATCGTTTCGAAATCGGACGGTTTTACGTTCCCAATCAATGGCAGCTAATAGTTGTTTTAGGTATGATTGTACGCTCAAAGAATCGACGAAAAATTTATCTTGGGAGTCTTCGACTGTGTCGGGGTTTAAATAAACAATTTTATATTTATCAGGGTATTTGAGCCAAAAATCGACAGTTTTCAGGGCGATCTTTTGGATCCGGGAACCTTTCATGGGTTTTTGCAAATCGAGTTCCACTTTACAACTTGCTAACAATTCTTTATAGATATCATCCCAAAGATGATGGAGAAGTGCCCTTTTGTTTGGGAAATATCGATAAAAAACCATCGGAGAATACTCGAGCGCTGCCATAAGTGTACGAATGGAAAGCGCAGGATAACCATGTTCCAAAACCATTTTCCTTGCTACATCAATGACCGAGGTCTTTACTAAAAAATCCTTTTCTCGAGTAAAGGATACGCGTGATACATTTGGCTTAGATTTTATTTTTTTTTTCGAGGCAGGCTTTTGTTTGTCGGAAGGCACTCCTTAGATAAATGCCTAAATCTTTTCAAATCTTCAAGTGGAATTTAAGGCCATTGGGGCCCGGTATTTGTGATCCTTCGGTGGACTTCCAAAAAGTTGGTAAAAGAATCACAACAATTCCAAGTGAAACGAAAATCTAAACATTGGCTTTGAATTCCCACTCCATGTTTTGGATACAATAAATATACGCGTAAATATTTAATTGTAATTTATCAAAGTTTTCTTCTGTAAGATTCTCATGAAAAAAATCATTTCAATATTTCCTTCAAATGATCCGCTAAACGCAAACTAAATGCCATGATTGTAAAACTTGGATCCACCGATGGGCCTGTTGGGAACACTGAGGAGTCTGCTACGAATAGGTTCTCAAATCTGTGGACTCGATGTTCCGAGTTCACCACAGAATTTTTCGGATTTTCACCCATTCTACAACCACCAAATGGATGTGGAGCTGCCATGAGAAGTGAATGAGGACCTAAGTTTATCGTTTTTATTTTTGGTAAATCTCGCAGAGAAGTTAATCGAATTCCTGAAACGGTAGGAATCAAAACTTCTTTTGCACCAACAGCAAAATTCAAATGAACTTGCTTTTCTATAAGATCTAACATGACCTTCCTTGTTTTGGGACCATCCGGTGCGATAATCTTTTTAGTTTTCGATTTCCATTCGATCCTTCCAAGTTCTTCTTCTGGGTCGTCAATCCATCCAATTGTACCTCCTATATGATTTAGCGATTTCATCCAACGAAAGTGTTCCTCCCCAATGGAAGGTATCATAGAAGCTAAGGTGGCAGGTTGGAGTTGGTTTGCCATGAGCATAAAACCGCCTTCCTTGTAGTTCCCATTGGGAAAGAATCTTGCATTTCTAAATTCGTCGATACCAAAAGCAGCAGGTATGTTTCGGTAAGATATCATTTCTTCATCAAATAATGCATGCACCATTGGCGATGCATTCATTCCGAAAAATTCACCTAACGCAGGTAAATCTTTTTTTAACCCATTACTAAGTAACAAAGCTGACGATTGAAAACCTCCAGCTGCAATTACGAAAATATCCGCATGGATTCTAAACGTAAGATCCATTTTTTTTCCAGAAGCTCTATTTTTAGGAGATGCAATTAATACCTTTGCCTTACTTCGTTTTTCTGTACGGATAAGTTCAAAACCATCTGCTTCCATATCAGCAAACAATCTTCCTTGGTTTCGAATAAATTCATCAATATGGGTCACGAGTTGAGATTGTTTTGCCCCAAATGCACAGCCTTGCATGCAGTGACCTGATTTTTGGCAGTTTTTACGGGCTTGCGGTACTGGGTGACCAGACCAACCTAAAGTATTCGATCCTAACCTGAGTTTCTGGTTCATTCGATTGTAGTATTCTTCTTTGGGAAGATGTACATTCAATCGTTCCTCTAGAACAGGCCAATAAGGTTTTAAATCAGAATCTGTATGGTTTCGGATTCCAAATTTTTCTTCCCAAAGATTTAATCTATCTACTGGGGTTCTATAACTGTCAGCCCAATAGTGCACTGATGCGCCACCAACATTGTTTCCATAGATAAGGTTAGCTTGGTAATTGGTATCCATTTGTAAATTTCGTTCACCTGAAATTTTACCTGCCATATTGAGTTCCCAATTGTCAAATGTGGCGGTTGGATAAAACCCTCCCTTTTCTAATATGATGGTATCGATACCAGCTAACAACAATTCTCTTGCAAGAGTAGCTCCACCGCAACCAGAACCAATGATACAAACCTTAGTTCGGATTTCTTGAGATTCTTTATAATCTTTCCATTCCCAAATTGTTTTCAAATTAACCTTCCGTTTGATTTCTGTAGTAAATTCTAGATTCTGAAAGTTTTTCAGGGAATCCTCCATAAGGCCCCGAATAACCGATCTTTTGCCAAGAATCTTTTTGTCCATAATGGATAAGAAAACTAAGCATCCTGAGTGTGGAGAAAGCGGCTCGAACTGAAAGAGAAGAACTCTGCATACCCTTTAAGATGATTTCTTTTGCGGATTTGGAATCTAAATTGGAAAAGGTAGACCAATACCCTTTGCCCAATGGGTATATTTCTACAAGTAAAATGGCACCCATAAATTCTGATTGGATGCTTTCATTTACAAAGAATAGTTCTTCATCTATCCTTTGAATTAAATCTCTTTCATAAAGTTTTGATTGGAAAATTTCCTCTGGTAAGGTAGCTTTTAAATATTTTTCGATAACTCGTATTTGGAATTTCGATAAAAAGAGTGTCCTATTACTTTTTGTTATGAAGTGAGAGCCAAGAGCATAAACTCCCAGGAATCCGAAAGTTCCTAAAATAAATTTCTTTCTAGAAATTGCTAACTTGTTCATAATTCATGAGTTTCAAATATACGCGTATATTTTTCAAGTCAAAAAATGCATTTTCTGCTTGTGTGCTTTGTTTGATGAGAGTTTAGTCAGTATTTTTCCCAAAGTTCTTTTGGGTTGGCTTCTCTTTGAGGACAAACAATTCCAAGCATTTGCCTGTTTGGGATGGAATCAAAATGAGGAAACTTTGGGGAGCAAAAAGGCTCTCCAAAGCTAAAAATGAAGGGATATGTCGTTTTATGGTGGAAAATCGCCCCGGATCGACCAGCGAAGCGAGCGCCCTTGCCTGTGAAGAGTCGGACAAGGCGCCCCCATAAAAGAAATTTACCTAAGTTTTTTGTCTTTCCCGAAAAACCCCTACGGGATTCCGATGGGGAAATCCTTTTCCAAACCCTTAAATTCCTTTCCCCTTGACAATCTGCCTAAATTCCAAATTCTGACAGGGAAGCTTGATAAAGGTGCTTTTGGATGAACAAAACCCAAATCGGGAACCTACTTCTCGTGTTATTTTTGGGACTGATGGCGGGAGCTGTGGCAGGAGTGGTCCTTGACCGACTTCTTGGCACAAACTACCTCTCTCGGTATTTGTTTGAATCACCAGTATCACTTGAGCTTTACATAATTAAAGTCGAGTTCCAGCTAACCCCTGCAAGTATCGTTGGTCTTGTAGCGTCTGGATATCTCGCACTAAAAAAGGGGTAACTATGTCAGTAATTTCCATGAAGAGTCTGCTAGAAGCAGGCGTACACTTCGGTCACCAAACACGTCGTTGGAATCCAAAAATGAGTCCTTATGTTTATACGGCTCGTAACGGAATCCATATTATCGACCTTCAAAAAACAGTTCAAAAAACAAAAGAAGCTTATGATGCTTTGAAAAAACTTACCGGTCAAGGTAAGAAGGTTCTTTTTGTGGGAACTAAAAAACAAGCTCGTGGTGCCATCGAAAGAGCAGCACAAGCATGTAACATGTATTATGTTTCTAACCGTTGGTTAGGTGGTCTTCTCACTAACTGGAACACAGTGAAAAAGTCTATTGCTCGTTTGAAAAGATTAGAGCAAATGGAAGAGAACAACTCTTTCGAACAAGAAGCTAGAACTAAAAAAGAAGCACTATCTCTTAAACGTGAGTTAGAAAAACTCCGCCAAACACTTGGTGGAATTAAAGATATGGCTGTTGTGCCAGAAATTCTTTTTGTAATTGATCCTAAAAAAGAAGAAATTGCAGTCAGTGAAGCAAAAAAACTTGGTTTGAAAGTGTTCGCAGTGATTGATACAAACTGTGATCCAGAGCCAATCGATTACCCAATTCCAGGTAACGATGATGCGATCCGTGCGATTTCTTTATTCCTCGATACTATGGCAAATGCTGTACTCGAAGGAACAGGTGGAGAAGTCATCCAAACTAATTTTGCTGAAGATATGGACGCAGAACAACTTGCTCTTGAATACCAAGGTGAGTATGATGAGTCTGGAAAATTCATTATGGACGATGAACTTCCTCCAGTGGCAAAAGACATCCCTGTGGATGCGGAAGCAGCAAAAAAAGCAGCAGAAGTTGCAGCAGCAACAGAAGCAACAGAAGCAAAACCTACTACAGAAGGATAATACTAATGGCAGTTAGCTCCGAACAAATCAAAGATCTCCGCGAACGAACTGGTGCGGGGATGATGGACTGCAAAAAAGCCCTTGAAGAAAAGGGTGGCGATATTGAAAAAGCAGTTACATACTTAAGAGAAAAAGGTTTAGCGAAAGCAGCAAAACGTGCAGGTCGCGAAACTGGTGAAGGAAAAGTCATCGCTTATGTTCACGGAACAGGAAAAACAGGAGTTCTTGTAGAGCTCAACTGTGAAACTGATTTCGTAGCAAACAATGAAGCGTTTGAAGCTCTTGGAAAAGAGATCGCTCTTCAAATCACTGCGATGAACCCACTTTATGTGAACGAGGAATCCATTCCTCAGTCAGAAATTGACAATGAGATGAGTGTGCAAAAAGCACTTCTTGAAAAAGAAGGCAAAAAGGCAGATCAAATCGAAAAAATCCTTCCTGGTAAAATGAAAAAATACTTCGAAGAAATTTGTCTCATCCACCAAAAATCGATTCGTGACAACTCCAAAACCATCAATGACCTTCTCCAAGAAGCCATTGCGAAGTTTGGAGAGAACATTACAGTTGGTAGGTTCTCGAGGTTCCAAGTAGGTGGGAACTAGTCCGCGTTTCAAACGAATCCTAATTAAAATCTCCGGCGAGGCTCTCGCCGGTGAGGGTGAACTTGGTATTGATACCAACAAAACATTCTCACTTGCCGGACAAATCAAAGAAGTTCATGACTTAGGTCTGGAAGTTGCTGTCGTTGTGGGCGGTGGAAATATGATCCGTGGCGAAACATTAGCAAAGTCTGGAATGGACAGAGCCACTGCCGATTATATGGGTATGCTTGGCACCATCATGAATGGTCTCGCCTTACAAGATGCATGCGAAAAACAAGGGATGTTTACCCGAGTTCTTTCTGCCATCGAAATGAAATCCGTTGCAGAACCTTATATTCGTAGGCGTGCGGTTCGCCATTTAGAAAAAAATCGTGTCATTATTTTTGCCGGTGGAACAGGAAATCCGTATTTTACAACAGATACAACTGCGTCACTACGTGCTGTGGAAGTAGGGTGTGAAGTCATTCTGAAGGCCACAAAAGTGGACGGAGTGTACACCGCAGATCCTAAAAAAGATCCAAATGCAAAACGTTACTTGGAAGTTTCTTTTATGGAGTCCATCAAACACCGTTTAAAGGTAATGGATTCAACTGCTCTTAGTCTCTGTATGGACAATAATATGCCCATTATCGTGTTTGATATTTTTAAAGCAGGAAATTTAAGAAAATTAATCGATGGAGAACCAATTGGAACGTTAATCTCCAATTCAGAGGAAGTGATTTTAGATGGTAGATGAAATTATAAAATCCATGCAGTCCAAAATGGATAAAACGGTTGAGGCTTTGAAAAAAGACTTCGGTACCATTCGTACGGGAAAAGCAAGTCCTATGATGGTGGAAGATGTAAGAGTGGACTATTATGGAACACTAACTCCCTTAAACCAACTTGGTAAAATTGCTTGTCCAGAACCTCGTATGATTCTCATCACTCCTTTTGAAAAAGGAATGTTGAAAGACATTGAAAAAGCAATTTTTGCTGCAAGTCTTGGACTTACACCAAATAACGACGGTTCTAGCATTCGTATCAATATCCCTGAGTTAACAGGGGAAAGACGGAAAGAGTTGGCAAAAGTGGTCAAACAAAAGGCCGAAGAAAAAAAAGTTGCCATTCGTAATATCCGTCGTGATGCCAATGATGAATTAAAAAAACACCAAGCAGAAATGTCCCAAGATGAACTCAAAGGCCACCAAGATAAAATCCAAAAAATTACGGATTCTTATATTGCCAAATTGGGAGATTTAGAAAAGGAAAAAGAAAAAGAGATCACCACTCTTTAATTTTCTATGAAGTTGAACACAATCCCTGCCCACATTGCTGTCATCATGGACGGAAATGGAAGGTGGGCCGAAAGCCAAGGGAAAAAAAGAACCGAAGGCCATAGAGAAGGGGCGAACGCAATTGATCGCCTTTTGGATGTGGCTTTGGAATACAAAATCCCCAATATCTCCCTTTATGCTTTTTCAACAGAAAATTGGAAACGTCCAATTACCGAAATCCAAGCCATCTTTGGTTTGTTAGTTGAGTTTATTGAAACAAGGCTTGATACCATTCATTCCAAGGGAATTCGCATCCACCACAGTGGAGCACGTAATAAACTTTCGAAAACTGTCCTTGCCAAAATTGACCATGCGATGGCGGTCACAAAAAAGAACAAAAAACTAACGGCCAACTTTTGTTTGAACTATGGTGGTCACGAAGAGATCCTGAGTAATTTTTCTAGGATCATGGCAGTGCGTAAGTCCAAAAAAGAATCTGTGGACAAACCCATTAGTCCTAAAGAATTTGAAAAATATTTGTATACATTCCCTTTGCCGCCGGTAGATTTATTGATCAGAACTGCGGGAGAACAAAGGATTTCCAATTTTCTTTTGTGGCAGAGTGCCTATGCTGAAATGTATTTCACAAATACACTTTGGCCGGACTTTGGAAGAACCTCTTTGGAGGAAGCCCTTCTTTTTTTTGATTCCCGAAAACGTAAATTTGGTGGTTTGTTATGAGTGAGACAACACTCCGTATTCTATCTGCAATCGTACTCACTTTTGTATATGTGTTTATGATCTTCCATAGTTCCTTTTACTATTTGGAATTCTATGCCTTTGGTTGTATTACCATCTACTTGGGTTTAAAAGAATTGTATGCATTTTGCAGAAGAGAAGATTCCAAACCTTTTTTTGGAACTGGCCTTATCTTTTCCCTTTTGATATTTACTGTATACTACATTCAATTTTTAGGCCTTCAATTTGAAGTCACTCCTCCTGCTTTTGTTTTGCAACTTTCTAAGATCCTCAGAGAAGGTTTCCATCCGATTCCTTTTTTACTCGTTGCCCTTTCTCTGACCGTTTGGATTTTACAAATACTAAAACGCCCGTTAGATGGAGCTTTGTTTTCTGCAAGTGCTACTATTTTAGGACCAATCTATTTAGCAATTCCCATAGGACATTTTTTACTTCTTCTCGCTTTCCCTTTCGGTGCTTATTATATCTTTTTAGTATCTGTGATTACTTTTATGAGTGATGCCGGTGCTTATTTTGGTGGTCGTTGGTTTGGAAAACATCCTGCGGGACTCAAGATCTCTCCTAAAAAAACTTGGGAAGGCTATGTCACAGGAAATATCACTGCTGTTGTTGGTGTCCAAATTCTCAACGCCACTTGGGAACATTTCAGTGGTGTGAAGTTACCTGTGGGAGTCATTGAATCCATTATCGTTGCCTTTGTGGTATCCATTATTTCTGTGATGGGTGATTTGGCCGAGTCAGCCATGAAGCGAGATGCTAAAATCAAAGATTCAGGAAGTTTGATTCCTGGTCATGGTGGGGTTTTAGATTTAGCAGACGCCCTTTTATTTACCGTTCCTGTGATTTATTATTATTTCCTATTTAAGGGAATTCTCGGTTACGCGGTCTGATTCTCAGTTCCGGATCGGTCTAAGGCTTAGATGGTTGGAGTATCCGTATTAGGAATTTCTGGTTCTGTTGGCACTTCGACAGTGAAGGTACTCCGCCAATTTAGAGATTCCTTTTCTTTACGTAGTTTTTCCGTTCATTCCAATTTAGATCTTGCGAAATCACTGATGGATGAATTCTCTCCGGAAGTGATTTCGATCACCGATGCAAAGTTAGAAGGTGGTCTTGGATCCAAATACAAATCCACTACCATCCTCTACGGGGAAGATTCATTATCTGATTTAGTTCGCCTGCCTTCTGTTTCTGTGGTTGTGACTGCTGTTGTGGGTGCAAGAGGGGTAAAACCTACCATCGCCGCCATCGAAGCGGGGAAAAAAATTGCCATCGCCAATAAAGAAACACTCGTGACCTTTGGTCCACTGATCAACCGTTTGGTGGCAAAATACAATACATTAATGGTTCCTGTGGATTCCGAACACAATGCACTTTTTCAGTTGATAGAAAGAGAAAAAAGATCCAATATTCGCTCCATCACTCTCACTGCCTCGGGAGGAAGTTTTCGAACCCTTCCTATCGAAGAATTGGAACATGTATCCGTCAAACAGGCGCTAAACCATCCAACTTGGTCGATGGGCCCAAAAATCACTGTGGACTCTGCGGGACTGATCAACAAGGGTCTTGAAGTCATCGAAGCTCATTATTTATTTGGATTTTCTTATGACGAAATTGAAGTGGTGATCCACCCGCAATCACTGACTCACGGAATCATTGAAACCATGGACGGTGCTTGTTTGCAATACACAAGCCATCCTGATATGATTTATCCCATTGCTCATTCTTTGTTTTATCCAACACCAACACCAAAGATGCTCGTCGAAAGAAAACCTGGGACTTGGAAGACTTTGGAATTTTTTCCTCCTGATCTAAGTCGTTATCCGGGACTTCGTTTGGCTTTCCAAGCAGGAAGGGCAGGGGGAACGGCGCCATGTGTGTTTAACGCAGCCAATGAAGAGGCAGTTGCATTATTTTTAGAAGAAAAAATTTCTTTTACCGCCATTCCCAAGTTAATCGAATCGGCATTAAATAAAATAGAAAATGCCTTCCCGAGTGATCTGGAAGGGTATTTAGAAAAAGATCAGAAAACACGCGAATTAATTCAAAAAGAATTTCTAAGAGGGGGAGTGACTATATGATCATCATGATATTCGGGGCCGTATTCATGTTAGCGGTTTCTATTTTTATCCATGAGTTGGGGCACCTCTTATGTGGAAAGTTAGTCGGAGTGGAAGCTCGGATTTTTTCTCTTGGTTACGGCAAGGGGATTTGGAAAAAAAGAATTGGGAAAACCATCTACCAAATCACGGCCATTCCGATTGGAGGATATGTTCTTTTTCGTGGGGATGACTATTCTAAAAATAAAAAACCAAGACAAGGGGATTTACTTTCCACACCTCCACTTCGAAGAATGATTCCAGTGCTTGGTGGACCATTCGCTAATTTGGTGTTAGGTTTTATTTTACTTTTTATTTTAGAACTTTCGGGAGATAGTCCTTCTTCCAATCGAATTTTTATCGAAGATGCCAACAAGGTTTCGAGTCCTGCTTACACCGCGGGCCTTCGCACTGGGGATCAAATTGTTTCCATTAATGGAAAACCTACAGAAAGTTTTGAAGATATTTTTACCAATGTGAGTTTGACCACGGGTGATCCAATCGAAGTTTCTTATAAACGGGAAGACGTAGTTAAAACCGTACAAATTGTACCGAATCTATATTCTGCGGGTGGACATCCCACCATTGGAGTGATGCCATTTGGAGAAAGAAGGGTTGTGGCAACCTTTACTTACGGAGAACAACTGAGCCACTTTATGGCAAATATTCTGGATCGTGAAGACAAATCTTCTGCGTATTTCCAAGAAAAAATCGAAGAAAGAAAAGATGAAATCCCGGAAGAACTTTTAAAACAAAGAGAGATCCAAGAAAGAGAAAAATCCCTTCGTAGGCGTGCCTTATCCTTTTTGAAAGATGGGGATATGATTTTGCAAGTGGCTGGTGTGGATGTGCATACCGTTCCTGAATTGCAAACGGAGCTTGGAAAACACCAGGGGAAAACCATTCCTGTTGTTGTGGAAAGAAAAACATACCCGCTCCTCACCCCTTGGGCGACTGAAACTGTAACAATTCAAATTCCTGTGTTAGGTGCCAATGTATTTGAATTTTGGGATATCAGACATCCTAAATTTCCCGAACTAGGAATTCCATACTTCCGATTGGATAGTTATGATGCTGAAATTGAAAATCGCCTTTCTAATTTAAAGATAGAAGATAAAACCTTCGACAAAGCCGATGCAATCAGCGAATACTTAAAACAATCATCGGGTAGAAAAGATATCTGGATTGGGAATATGAAATATTCCGCTGATGTCAATTTAAAACCCATTGGGCTTCTCGGATTTCGTGCTTCGATGAAATTTGAAGCAGAGAAATTACAAAAAGAAACAACCGTCTATTCTTCGTTTGTGGGTGCTTCTTCAAAAGTGTATGAAAATGTATCCACTACCTTAAAAGGGATAGGGATGTTATTTTCTGGACTTCTATCTCCAAAAGAGAATTTATCTGGTCCCATTGGGATTGTACAAATTGCAGGAATTAGTTTGGAATATGGTTGGGTGACTTATCTTGACTTTGTTGCAAAAATTTCCTTAGCGCTTATGGTGATGAATTTATTGCCGATTCCTATGGCTGACGGCGGACATATTGTTCTTTATGCTTATGAAGCCATTACAGGTAGACCACTCCCAAGAAAAGCAATCGAAGCTATCTTTCGATTGGGATTTTTCTTTCTCATTGGACTTGGACTTTATGTTTCGTTCAATGATGTGATGCGTATTTTTTAATTTTTGAACCGTTTAGTTTTATATAAGTAAAAGAGAAAAGATCGATGAAAGCTAGTTCCTATTTGATTCCTACTGCAAAAGAAGATCCACAAGATGCAGTTGTCGCTTCCCATAAACTGATGACAAGGGCGGGACTCATTCGTAAATCCGCAGCCGGATTGTATTCTTATCTTCCTCTCGGGTTAAGAGTTCTAAAAAAAATTGAAGGCATTGTTCGTTCTGAGATGGATCGGGCAGGCGGTTTGGAATTCCAACTTCCCATTTTAACTCCGAGTGAAATTTGGAAAGAGTCTGGCCGTTGGGATAAAATGGGAAAAGAAATGTTTCGTTTGAAGGATCGTCATGACAATGAAAGTTGCCTTGGCCCCACTCATGAAGAATCTTTTTGCGTGCTCGTGAAACCAATGGTTCGTTCTTATAAAGATCTACCGATCAACGTCTACCAAATTCATACAAAGTTTAGAGATGAAATTCGTCCAAGGTTCGGAGTGATTCGTTCTCGTGAATTTACAATGAAGGATGCATATTCGTTTCATTTAGATGATGAGTCTTTGGACAAAACCTATCAGACGATGCGTAAAACTTACCGAAGGATTTTTGCGGGGATGGGTCTTTCTACAATCCCAGTACAAGCAGACTCTGGAAATATGGGTGGGTCTGCGTCAGAGGAATTTATGGTAGTGTCACCGATTGGAGAAGAAACACTTACGATTTGTCCTTCTTGCCAATATTCGGGGAATATTGAAAAAACTCCTGTGATTCGAAATGCTGCACTAGCAAAACAAGCGTTTGCTGGAAATGATAAGATTCATACTCCATCCAAAAAATCAATTTCAGAAGTTGCTGATTTTTTAAAGACAAAGGAAGAAAACCTCCTAAAGGCAGTTGCTTTGTGGGCGGACGGAACCTACGTCTTAGTCTTTTTAGAAGGTGACCGCGAACTCAATGAAAACAAACTAAAAAATCATTTGGGTTGCAATGAACTAAGACCGATGGGTCCGGCGGAAATGGAAAAACTTGGGCTTGTTCCTGGGTTCATCGGACCTGGATTTCCAAAATCAGAATCACTCAAAATCATCATTGATTCTCTCATCGATTGGAATTTTGGATATGTTTCCGGTGCGAACGAAGTAGATTACCATATAGCAGGGGTCAGTCTCCTTGACTTTTTCAAAGAAGAGGAAGTGACAAAAATCGACGTATCACAATCTAAAGTAGGAGACCCTTGTCCTAACTGTGGAACTGGTCTCACTGCGGAAAAAGGAATCGAAGTAGGTCATATCTTTAAGTTAGGCCAAAAGTATTCCAAAGCATTTGATATTACTGTTTTAAATGATAAAGGAAAGGCCACCACAACGACTATGGGTTGTTATGGGATTGGTGTAAATCGTTGTATGGCCACTGTCATCGAACAATGTAATGACGATAAAGGGATTTTTTGGCCAGTCTCCATCGCCCCGTTTACTGTTTGTTTGGTGAGCATTGCCAAAAATCCGGACGACATTGCCAAAATTGAATCCATCTACAAAGCACTAGTTGCGGCTGGCATTGAAGTTCTTTGGGATGATCGCGACCTGGGACCAGGTTTTAAGTTCAAAGATTCCGAACTCATTGGTTTTCCCATCCGACTCACACTAGGAAAAGGATTTTTGGAAAAGGGTGAGATTACCATCCTTGACCGAAAATCGATGGCAGAAGAGACCATCAGCTTCACAACCAATGAAGATTTGGTAGGAAGGTTACAAAACCAAATCAAAACATTACATTCTGCCCTCCAAGCCGAAGTGGAACGCGCGGGAACATGAACTTCTTTCGATTTTTTCGTTAAAATCGGGAGAAGCGATGGTAAGAATGAGAGGGTTGTGATAGAAGGAAGCCATTGGGTGGCGGGTCTAGTTCCCCACCCTGAATTCAGGGCGGGGAGATTGTACCCAAAAACCCCCGCCCCCCACAAAAGAAGCAGTTTTCATATTCCCCCATTCCCGTATCTTGGGATATATGGGCAAAAACCTACCTGGATATTTTGGTGAATTCGGTGGCCGTTACTCTCCTGAGATTCTAACGGAAGCATTAGAAGAACTTGAATCCACCTATCAAAAGTTAAAGAAAAGTAAAAAGTTCAAAAAAGAACTCGAATACTACTTAAAGAACTACGTCGGAAGACCTAGTCCTCTGACTTATGCAGAACGTCTCACCAAACTATGGGGAGGTGCTAGGATTTGGCTCAAACGCGAAGATTTAAATCATACAGGTGCTCATAAAATTAATAATGCCATCGGTCAGGCACTGATCGCTCGTTTTATGGGGAAAAAAAGAATCATTGCAGAAACAGGTGCTGGCCAACATGGCCTTGCGACAGCTACCGTGGGCGCAATGTTTGGAATGGAAACCATCATTTACATGGGTGCTGTCGATGTAGAAAGACAAAATCTCAATGCAAAAAAGATAGAGATGTTAGGTGCAAAAATTCTTCCAGTCACTGCGGGGGAAGCCACACTCAAAGAAGCTACGAGTGAAGCTATGAGAGACTGGGCCCTGAATGTATCCACAACTCATTACATTGTTGGGTCCGCGATTGGACCACATCCTTTCCCAACCATTGTTCGTGACTTCCAATCTTTTATTGGAACTGAGGCAAGAGCAGAGTTTAAAAAACGAAATCATAAACTTCCGAATGCCATCGTGGCTTGTGTGGGTGGTGGATCGAATTCCATAGGAATGTTCCATGCATTTTTAAAAGACAAACAAGTTGCCATTTATGGGGCGGAAGCTGGCGGACTTGGTTCAAAACCAGGAGAACATTCGGCAACTTTGACATACGGGAAAACTGGATTTTTACATGGTACAAAAACCTTAATCATCCAAGATGAGTTTGGACAAATTGTACCGGCACATTCTGTATCTGCAGGACTTGATTATCCGGGGGTAGGACCAGAACATGCTCACCTGTCCCAAACTGGAAGAGTGGATTACCGAATGGTGACAGATGAACAAGCGTTAGATTCTTTTTTGGAAGTTACTCGTGTGGAAGGAATCATTCCTGCCCTGGAAACAGCTCATGCTTTTCATGTGGCACGGGACGTGGCAAAGGATTTGGGTAAGAAAAAGGATCTCATCATTTGTCTTTCTGGTCGGGGCGATAAAGATGTAACGGAAGTTTTGCGACTCTTAGGTGAAAGAAGTAAATGAGTAAAATAAAATCTTTATTTGATAGTAGAAGTTTTAAGTCAGCATTTATCCCTTATTTTACCTTAGGGGATCCAAACTATAATGACTCTATTGAATTTGGAAAAACCATTTTAGACAACGGAGCTGATATTTTAGAACTGGGAATTCCTTTTTCTGATCCGGTCGCAGATGGCCCGGTCATCCAAAGGGCAGTGGCTCGTTCATTAAAAAATCCCTTTTCTTTTGAGGAAATCTTCCGAGTCACAAAAGCCATCCATGACCACAAACCAGAAACTCCACTTGTCTATCTTACTTACTTCAATCCCATTTACCATTGTGGGATTAGCAAGTTTTTGGACCGAGCCAAGGAATCAGGAATTGTGGGACTTGTGATTCCTGACTTACCTTTTGATACAGAAGAAAGTGAAATTTTGTTTCAGGAATTAAAAGTTCGGGATATGGATCTCATCCATTTGGTCACTCCTGCCTCTGAAAAAAAGAGAATCCAAGCCCTTTCCAAAACTTCCTCGGGGTTTATTTACTATGTAACTTCTTTTGGAGTGACGGGAGAAAGAAGGGAGTTTTCTGTCGATTTAAAAGAAAGAATCAAGTTTTTGAAAGATACCATCCAATTGCCAATTTGTGCAGGATTTGGAATTTCCACTCCAGAACAATCCAACCAAATTTCACAGTATGCGGACGGAATCATCATTGGTTCAGCGATCCAAAGGATCATTGAAGAAAACGGGTCAGACCGTACAAAAGCGGTTTTAGCATTGGCGGATTATATTTCTAAGATTAGGGCATCCATTTCCTAAATTTTTTTCCTATATCCCCCAAAAACATTTGAGTCTCTTTAAAAATTCCGGGAAAATGGTCGGAAATTCCCAAACGAATAAAGAGGCTCTATGTCCGACAAAGAATCAAAATCGCTTTCGATTTTGGACTATCTCAGTGTTACCGTCGCAACCCTAGGTTCACTCGGTGTGATCATATCTGTTGTAATGACAGGATGGGAATACGAGTTTTCCTTCCTAGTTGGCGGTTTGCTTGCCTTACTTGCTTCCTCATACTTTGTATATAAAACCATTGAAAAGGTCTCAAAAGACAAGCAGAAGTCAGGTGCGATTTGGTTATCCTATGTAATTGCCATTTTTATGTATGCTATGGTTAACACTTTTCAACCACTGAAAGATTTGGAAGAAAACTCTGTTTCCACAAGATTCCAATTTTTACGTGGATCCAACACTAAAACAGAAAGTGAAGGGGACACTGGTCGTATTGAATACATTCAATTCCAACCACCAGCTAAGGCTCGTAAGGATATCAATATCATTGGTATCACAACAGAATCACTCGAAAAATTACAAGGAACTTGGCCTCTTCCTTGGAGTTATTACGCGGACATCATTGACACTTTTAAAGAATCGAATAACATTCTCATGTTCGATATTTTCTTCGTAGATTACAAGCCCGGTCAAACCGAAGAGATGGTCAATGCTCTTCAAAAAAACCGGAATGTCCTCTTTGACTACCCTATGGAAGTCAGTGCGGAATCAAAAGAAGCGGTTCTCAATTTGGAAAAACGAATTGATATCCTTCGTAAGTTCCAGTTGAAAAATGTGATCGATGAAAACGATTCGGGAATCTCTTGGGTTAAGTTTCCTCAGCCTCCGATTGAACCCATTAGCGAATTGTCAGCTGGTCTTGGTTTTGCGAACGTAAAAAAAGACGAATCTGGTTTGAATCGTAAGATGCCTCTCGTTGTAAAAGTTTATAATTCGGGAAGAGATAGAGAAACAGAATATTTTCCTTCCATCGACTTACTCATTGTTTGTAAATACTACGGTATCGATGTACAAAAAGATGTAGAAGTCAACATGGGACATTATGTGAAATTGTCCAACATCCCCAAAAAAATCATTCGTGAGTTCAATATCAAAGAACGTAAGTTTGAAGAAAGAGATGTGATGCAAGTCCCGAACGAAAAAAGAGAGGTGGTCATTCCTATCGATTGGGAAGGGCAAATGGAAATTAACTTCGTAGGTGGACGTTATTCCTTTAAACAAAATGAAATTTTCGAAGTCACAAACGATTGGGATGCGGAACTTCTCGAAGCCAACCAAATTAATAATAAAATCTTTCTTGTGGCGATGTATTATGCAACGGGTCGTGGGGCTTCCAAAGACTCCCACTTATCTCCGTTTGGCGATATGTCTGGAATCGAACACCACGCACATGCAATCAATACCATCCTAAACCAAGACTTTTTGTCCACAGTGCCTAACTGGGGAATTTTCCTCATTTATGTTGGTCTTGGTGTGATGATTGGGTTTTTACAGCCAAGGGTAAAAACACATATTGGTTTTGCGATTATGTTAACTCAGCTTTTGCTTTATGTAGTTGCTGCCCTTTATATTTTCCAAACTTTCAACCTTATTACAGTTCTTCCTTCTGTTACCATCGAACAGATTGTTGTGTTTGTGGCCATCATTGGATTTAGAATCTTAACAGAAGAAGAAAACGTAAAATACATCCGTCAAACCTTCTCCAAATTCGTTTCTAAAGATGTTGTGGACGAACTCCTTAAACACCCAGACAATTTGGCACTTGGTGGATCCAAACGAGAGATCACTATTTTTTTCTCCGACGTTCGCGGATTTACAACCATTTCCGAGCAGTTGGGTCCGGAAGACCTCGTGAAGTTACTGAACGAATATTTGTCTGCGATGACGGACATCATCATTGAATACAAAGGAACCATTGATAAGTATATGGGAGATGCAATCATGGCATTCTGGGGAGCACCGGTTCCTTTGGAAGACCATGCATACTATGCTTGTGTGGCGGCACTTGCACAGTTGGATTATTTAAAAGTCCTCCAACAAAAATGGGCAGAACGAAATGTCCCGGTGATCGATATTGGATGTGGTCTTAATTCCGGCCCAGCCGTTGTGGGGAACATGGGATCCTCACACAGGATGGAATATACTTGTATGGGTGATACCATCAACCTTGGATCCCGATTGGAAGGTTCCAATAAAATGTACACCACAAATGTGATCATTTCTGAATACACTTACGAAAAAGTGAAAGACCGTGTGGTCGCCAGAGAGCTGGATTTAGTGCGAGTAAAAGGAAAAACCCAGCCTGTTCGGATTTACGAATTGCTTGGAATCACAAACCCAGAAGATATGGAGAAAATGAAGCGGCCTCTCCAAAAGGCGGCAACATGAAGTTTACATGCCATCATATCCCTATCTCGACAAAATCCAATTTCCGGAAGATCTTAGAAAGATAAATGAAGAGGATCTCCCGAAGGTTTGCCATGACCTTCGGGAATACATCATCGACACCCTCTCTGATGTGGGAGGGCACTTCGCCAGTAACCTAGGCGTTGTGGAACTCACCGTTGCTTTACACTATGTTTTCCAAACCCCCACAGACAAAATCATCTGGGACGTGGGCCATCAAACGTATCCTCATAAAATTCTAACAGGCCGAAAAAAAGAACTGCCCACAGTTCGTAAGTGGCAGGGTCTATCTGGATTTCCCAAACGGGAGGAATCTGAATACGATTTGTACAATACTGGCCATGCAGGAACTTCCATTTCCCAAGCCCTCGGTGAGGCCTGTGCCCGTGACCTACTAGGAAAAGATTATAAAGTGGCTGCCGTAATTGGGGATGCCTCCATCGCTACAGGGATGGCTCTCGAAGCTATGAACCATGGTGGTCATATTAAACCGAACATGCTCGTCATTTTGAATGACAACTATATGTCGATTTCCAAAAACGTAGGTTCTATTTCCAATTACCTCAATCGTATTATTTCCTCACAAGTATATAACAGAGGTAAAACGGCATTTTATGGTTTTTTAAAATGGATTCCACTTATCGGCCCCGCCTTACAGGCGCTTGCTCATAATATGGAAACTTCGTTTAAACATTTTATGATGCGTCCCGGTGGACTTTTTGAAGATTTGGGTTTTACCTATTTTGGTCCGATTGACGGTCATGATGTGAACCGTGTGGTTCAGATGTTACAAAACCTTTCCAAAATCCAAGGCCCCATTCTTTTGCATGTTCTAACGCAAAAAGGTAAAGGTTATAAACCAGCAGAAGCCGATCCTATCAAATACCACGGTGTCACACCGTTTAACAAAGAGTCAGGGAAGATGGCAACTTCCGACTCCAATAAAATTGGGCTTTCTAAAATTGTTGGAAAAACACTTACCGATTTAACTGACAAAGACAAACGAATCGCAGTCATTACTCCGGCGATGATTGAAGGTTCTGGGCTACGTGAATACCAAGAGGCTTATCCAGAAAATACTTTTGATGTGGGAATTGCAGAGCAACATTCCGTTGCTTTTGCAGGTGCCATGACAAGCGGTGGTGCCATTCCTTTTATGTGTATTTATTCCACCTTCCTCACTCGGGCTATGGACCAACTTGTGGAAGATGTATCCCTTATGAATTTGCCAGTTCGGTTTGTGATCGACCGGGCAGGGATTGTAGGTCCTGACGGCGAAACCCACCAAGGTCTTTCTGATCTTGGATACTTGGCGGGACTTCCCAATATGGATATCATAGTTCCTAGTTCGGCTCAAGATATTATCGATAGCCTTCATTTTATGAAGGATTATACAGAACATCCCATTGCCATTCGTTTCCCGAAAGACAGCGGCGACTTACGTGAGTTAAAGTTTGAAACTCCATTTTCGATTACTAAGGCAAAAGCTCGCTTGGTTTTAGAGGGAGAAGATTTACTAATTTTATCAGTTGGGTTTATGTTACCCATTGCGAAGTCAGTGGCCGAAATTTTAAAACAAAAAGGGATCTCGGTTTCCGTTGTGGATCTTTTTTGGTTACGTCCTTATGATAAGGATCTGGTTCATGGACAAATCCAAAAAAACAAAAGGTTTGTGATTTTGGACGAAAGTTATATCCATGCAGGTGCTTCTGGATTTCTGTTGAATGAAATTCCATCAGATCTCCTGGGTAAGTTCTTAAAAACCTTTGCTTTGCCACCAGAACCTATCCACCACGGGGAAAGAAATCAGATTTTGGACCATTACCGTCTCACCGCTTCTCAGATTGCGGAAGAATTGGTTCTGGCCTTGAAAAAATAAATTTAGTTTTCAAGGAGATTTTTAACTCATCCGAAAATGAAAGAAAATGCGCGAGGATCTCATTGTCTTCTAGTTCTTTCCAACTTTCCTTAGATTTAGCAAAAGACCATTTCAAAGTCGGTGACTTAGACCGAGCTGAATTCCACCTTCGTTCCAGTTTGGAATTGGAAGAATCCGAAGAAGCCTATTTTTATTTAGGTTTGGTCCAAAACGCACTCGGTCAATGGAGTGATGCGCTTGCTTCCTATTACAAAGCCGTTAGTTTAAACCACGAATACGGCAATCCATGTAATGAAATCGGTGTTCTTTTGTTACGTATGGGGAACGATAAAGAAGCAGTGTATTGGTTAAAAAAATCTGTTCGTTGTGAACGAAATGATGCTCCTCATATTTCTTATTTTAACCTCGCCACATTGTACAAGTTATGGAATAGACCCGAAAGGTCCTTACAATACCTTCATAAAGCATTGAGCTTAAAAAAAGATTTTTCTGAAGCAAATGATCTTTGGCGAGAGTTAAAATCCGACGAAGAAGCGCCTTCCAACTAAGTATAGTCAGTCGGGAGGGGAACTAAAACTTCTCCCGTATATTTTGGAATTTCCATTTTGACTTCTTTCCATTCTAAATAAGTAATCCCATTTTCTTCTGCTAGGTAATCGGCGAGTTCTCTAGCGGCATTCCAAGTGAATCGGTATTTGATTTTCTCTTCTACAGACCTAAGTCCTAAAAGACCACCATCACTAGTTTCATAAATTTCAAATTCACCAAAAGGATAACTCCTCCCATCATCCGTATGGAAGACCATACCGGAATCAGTTAATTCTACATGTAGGACATGGCAAGGAAATCCATCGATACGAATGTAACCATGTTCCGAAAGTTCACCGAATCGGTTTTCAATATAAACTCCCTTATCGTTACCATGAAGATTGTTACGAAAGTATTGTAAGATTTCCTCTTTATCGATTTTGTTTCCACGGAAAATCCACTCATCGGCTGGTGAAATATAAATTTCAGAATCAAAAATTCTTGGCATATATTTTATTTATACCTATAGGCGTAACCCTTCCAAAAAGGAAGGTTTGATTTTTGTAAATAGGAGTTTGTAGAACGGCCTTTTTGGTCCATAGTTTCTACTGTCACTGAATCCACTGTATTTTGGTTTTTTTCCGTCATCCAAACTCCGTCAACCTTACGGCGAAACAGATCTTTTTTGACCCGAGGTTCATAATCTTCCCAAGTGAGATCTTCTGTATTTCGAACAACTACTTCACCTACGATTTTAAAGAGTCGTTTGGGTCTCTCCCGCAGAATTTCCACTTCTTCCCAAGATTTCACCTTATAACGGGAATCATTTGGCCTGTAATCGGGTTCTGGGATAAAATCTACGGAGGTACATCCAATTACGAATAAGAGTAGGGGAAAAAGGGAAAAATTAAACCGCATTCTATTCCTTAGACAAAAATATGCTATACATTGGTAGAATTGCCATAGGATAAGCAATACAAAGATTTAGGCGCCAAGCTTTCATGGAAGAAACAGACATCGGGAAACGCAAACGGGAAAATGTACTCAAGATTGGTTACTCAACCTTAGATGAAATCGAGGAAAAAGTAAAGGCCTTTCGAGTCATGAACCAAAATGCCGTGAAAAAACGGTACCTCATCACGCGAGATCCCATCCTCGACCCCCAAGGGAAGGTTCTCCTTGCCAAGGCCCAGGAAATTGACGTATCCGCTGCCAAACTCCTCCGTCGCCATTTTAAAGGTGTGGATATGTTTAAGGTCTTCCAACCAGACGAAGGGCTTGTGATTATCTCGGACATGTCTACCATGGAAGGGGTTTCCTTCTCTATGGACATTGTGACCCAGATTATGAACCTTGGTGGCGGCGCTTACGAAGGGTTCATTGACCGTGTGGATAGTTTTGAAGACTTTATTGTACTTTTGAAAAAAAACCTATTTCCCCGAATGATCATTGTGGGATATCTTCCCAAAGAAAAAATCCAAAACGAAATCATCAATTTTGTAAAAGTAAAACGTTTGGACAACTACCTCAGAGCCTTGGAGCTTACCCATTCCGTTTTTAAACCCACTGCTTATTTTCCAAAAATCAAACAGGTCAATATTTCCCAAGAGGACCCCAAATCCTGGGGTCGTTTTGTGGTGGAGATAGTCCGAGAATACACAAGACCATATTTCGTAGAAGAAGTGTAGTTAGGACAAAATCATAGCACGGTTGAGCATGGCACCCGCAATGTTTCCGGAGTGGACAGCATGTGCCACCGAACGAAACATCGATGCCATATCTCCGACTGCATACACACCGGGGACATTGGTTTCATAAAAATTTGTGACTTCTAGATGACCGCTGGGAAGGAGGTTACATCCAATTTCTTCTGGTAACTTAGAATGTTGTAACATTGGTAATCTTGTGTAAAGTGCCTCGATTTGGTTTTCTTTTCCGGATTGTAGTTTAATGGCCGAAATTTGACCTTCTTTATGAATCAGTCTATCAACCAAGTCAGTCACAACTTGAATCCCTTCATTTCCTAATTTGGTTTGTTCTTCTTTAGAAAACTGAATGGGGCCATTTGTATAAACTGTTAATTCTTTTGACCAATGTTTTAGAAATTTAGAATGTTCGAATACTCCTGGTTCATTCATCCAAAGCCCTGTTTTGTTTCCCATAGATTCATATCCATGGCAATAGGGACAATGGATGACCGACTTCCCCCAGGACTCTGCAAATCCAGGAATTTCCGGTAAAACATCTTTCAGGCCAGTGGCAAAAATAATTTTATTGGTTTGGATGGGAGAAAATTCATTTCCTTTTAATAGAAAACCTTCTTCCGTTTTTTCGATGGAGGTTACTTCACCTAACGTAAGTTTGAAGTTTGGGTAATTTTCTAGATCAGAGAGTGCTTTTTTACGAATAGAACCAGGGGATTCTCCATCGTGAGTGATAAAGTTATGGGAAGCTGGTGTGTTTCTATTACAGGGTCTTTCCGTATCAAAAACAATGACTTTTCTAAGGGAACGAACCAGAGATAGGGCGGCGGAGAGTCCAGAAAAACTTCCCCCAATGATGGCTACTTCAACTTTTTGAATGGATTCCATAGATGCAACTTAATTGCATCTATGGAAGTTGGCAAGAATTAAACTTCGTAAAAAGTTAAATTCTCATAAAGTTCCTTGGGAAGATTTCCGCTGGCATCCATATACTTTTTGTATTTGTTTTCGAACTCTTTGTGTTGGCGAGTTCGAATATTTTTGAATCGGTTATGAAGTTCCGAATACGCAGGTTGGGAACTAACCTTTTCTCTGATGTTTTTGTGAAAAGGAATGTGTCGATAGAAGATGGAACGTACCACTCGGTTGACTCTCTGCACTCCTTCAGCTTCATATCGAATCCACATGGAGTAGTCGTAAGCAAATTTGTCGCGATCGGTACGGAAACGTTTAAACTCAGCTGCAATTTTTTCTTTGAGTTCTGGAGAAAGGTCCTTACTCTTTTTAAAGAACTGCACATAATCTGTGTAATCTGCCGTGATGGAAGGAATCCCGACGTTATTCCAATCAGGACCAAGTATGTTTTTACAAAGTTCCCAACGGAAAGCAGCAATGGCTTCCAACATAAAAGTTTTTAAATCACCGGTGACAAAGTGTGGGATACAAATTCGTCCTCTAGATTCTTTAGAACCTGCTCCTCTAAAAACAGAAAGGTCTTGCCACATCATAATCTTCGGCCCAATCGAAGGGACTAAAATGAAGTCAGGGATAATTGATCTTTGTACGAATTCGTTTTTGATTCCTAACTCTTCGTTTCGGTAAATGACTTCCCTGTTGAATGCTGTGTAGTCTACACTTAAGATGTATTGGAGTGCTTTTTCCACATCTTCTTTGGAAACAAAACATTTCTCCAAAGGTATTGTGATATGATATTTTGTAAGGATAGGGAAGTGGCTGGCAATATTTCCAGACGTCAAACGCACGTTTGGTTCATACATTGAGGAAATTTCCGAACCAAGTCTTGCCTCACCTGTATCATAATCTGGTGGGATATCTTTTTCTGATTTGATTCCGGAATCTTTGAGATCCATTTTAAGTTTTTCAAAAAAAGTTTGTCCAAGTTCATCAACGGAAGTGGGCACTTCACGAGAATAGATTTTTTCTAACCAATCGGTTCCATAATGAATAGGGGCACTCGGATTTCCTCCGTTTTGATACAAGCGACTTACCAGTTCTACAATATGACCTTCATCTAGAAGGCTTTCGTCAAAATATCCATACCGTAACATAAGTTCAACGGCCTTAGGTGCTTGTTTCCCTGATTGTAACCATTTGGAAAAAGATTTTTTATACACTTCCCAATAAGTTTTAGAAATGGTTCTTCTAATTTTGCGATTGTCTGGTTCTGGATCCAATGGGTTTTTAAAGGATTTAAGTTTTACCATTAGTGTGGAAAACTCTTTTACCGCTTCTGGGTCTGCCTGCGAATAGTTTAAGATCTGGCTTGCTGAGTTTAGTAGCTCCACTTTGAGTGCTTGGGTATCAATACCTGCACGAATGGTTTCACTTCCTTGGGAACTAACCTCATCCTTGTTTTTTTGTGCTGAAAGTTCGTGTCCATATTTGGCTGTAAGTTCTGATTGTTTGGTTTCTAATTTATCTAGATTATTTCCAAGGGACGCATAAGCAGATCCAAATATCTGTTTGTATTCATCTAATAAGGATTTGGATTTTTTAAGAGCCCATTCTGTGATTGGTAATAATACGGTAGAAGGAATTGTGGAATAACCTGTATTAAAAAGATCCAATGTTAAATTAAACTTTTCGACAAGAGCGTTTTCTCCGACAAACATTGTGTTCATCATCTCTGAAAGTTCACTTGTTTCTTTGTTTAATATTTCGAATAACTCGCGATAGGTTTTTACATAACTTTCTGCAGCACTTTGTAATAAACTTGGATCTGCTTCAAACAATGCTTGTGAAATTTTGGGATTCACCGAAAGGATTTTCCGAATGAAATGAAATTCGGCATCATTCCATTCAATGGTTTCACTATAATTACGTTCGAAAAATTCCCCATGGTCTTCTTCTAAAAAATGAACCGTAGGTTTATCAGGTAAAATTCCCCCATGTTCTTGGAACCCAGCCAAGTTGTTTCGTATGAGCCGCATCACAGGATCAATGATATTCTCATCACGAGTGATGAGTGCTCCTGGGCTGACATCCGAAAAGATAGATGGGTTTAAGATATAATAAACTGCACCTAAGTTGTCCATGGTTTGTTCGAACTTTGCAGCCAAACCTTTAATGGAGAGGACACGTTTGTAGAGTTCCCCAATTTCTTTGAGTAAAGTGCGAACGGCCATCACTCCCACAGATACTTTGGAAGTGATGGTTTTTTTCGCATTGTCCCTGTTCATTACATAAGTAGAAACAACGCAAGAGGTTTTGGCACGAATGGTATAAGGGTAAGGTGTTCCTTCCAGGAGAGCAAAGATACCTGGTGTTAAGTTTGCCCCATCTAAACTATATAGAACAATACTTGTGTCACCTAAAGTGGTTTCTACTCGAACCGATCCTTCATGGAGGATGTTCATGGAAGTTGAGGCCTTGCCTCCGATGAAAAGGACTTCACCTGGATTGACTGGGATCTTTTGGTTATTTTTACTGGTATCTAGAGGCATTTGTTTGTTCGTTTTGCGAAACTTGGGTTTCCGTCAAAACCTACTAAAGAAGCGCCAAATTGCAAAATACTTTTTAGAAAAATACAACATGTTGAAGCCACAAATCAAATTAAGTGCAAAAAAAGAAATTTATGTCCCTGGAGATAAGTCCATCTCTCACCGGTCCGTACTCTTTAGCGCACTGGCACGAGGAAAATCGGAAATTCATGGTTTTTTAGAAGGAGAAGATCCCCTTCATACCTTACATTGTTTTGTCAGTTTAGGACTTTCGGTGGAATCCTTAGGCAAAGGAAGTTATTCCGTACAAAGCCCAGGAAAAGAGAATTTAAAATCACCAGCTAGTGTTTTGGATTTTGGAAATGCGGGGACAGGAATCCGACTTTCTGCGGGACTGATGGCAGGGCTACCTGGGATTAACGCCACTCTCACGGGAGATGCCTCACTTTGCAAACGACCTATGGCAAGGATCATGAATCCACTGCGCGAAATGGGAGCAGACATAGTTTCTGTCGAAGGAAACGATCGGGCTCCTCTTCGAGTGACTGGCAAACAACTAAAAACTTATTCTTACTCGAGTCCCATTGCTTCCGCACAAATTAAAAGTGCTTTGGTACTTGCAGCCCTTGCTTCAGAGATTTCGATTGATTACAAAGAGCCAGAAGTTTCCCGCGATCATACAGAAAATATGATTCGATTTCTTGGGGGAAATATCAAACACCACTCTCCTATTCATTTTACCGTAGAACCACCCTATCATTTTGAAGGGGCAAAGTTTGTAATTCCTGGTGATATTTCGAGTGCTGCCTTTTATATTGTTTTTGGACTTTGTGCGGGTGGGAGTGAACCTCTCCTCATTCGTAATATTGGTCTCAATCCTTCCCGTGTGGGAATCATCACAGTTCTTAGAAATATGGGTGGTAAAATTGAAATTACCGCCAAACGCCAAGAATGTGGTGAAGAGATCGGGGATTTACTGGTTTATCCTTCCAAATTAAAAAGGTCTGTGATTACAGAAGATTTGATTCCTTCCATCATCGATGAAATTCCTATCCTTACCATTGCCGGTTTATTTTCAGAAGGGGGATTTCAAATTTCTCACGCGGAAGAACTTCGTGCTAAAGAATCCGATCGAATCCAATCGATGGTTTCCAATCTAGAAAGACTGGGTATTCAGGTAAATGAATCCAAAGATGGTTACGAATTTGCGGAAGTAAATGAAATCAAATCCTCTGCGATTGAAACTTTTATGGATCACCGGATCGCTATGAGTTTTGCCATTCTTTCAAAATTAACTAGCGTCGAACTAAAGTTCGACGATACCAGCTGGGTAGACACTAGTTTCCCAGGATTTTTTGAAATCTTAAAATCCTTTTAAAAAATATTCAAACTTTGACTTACCTCATTTGCCAAAAGGATTTATAAAGCCAAATCCTTTTGGTTATTTTCTACGGGAATGTGGACTCGAATGGTCAGATCAAAACCAGATTTTTCTGTTTTGGTAAATTCGTAGGCAAGATTTAAGTGGTAATCTTTTAATAATATTAGTAAACCCATTCCTTCTGATCCACTTCCATTATTACGTGATTCTAAAGCATCAAAATATAACTGATTAATATCTCCTTCCTTAATGCTTTGTATTTTATTTTCAAAGATTGCTTTCATCCAAGGAGTCACGTGGTTTTTCACTTCTAAACGTAAATCGGTTCCCAGGTCTTTGATTTCAATTTGGACAATACTGTTTTCTTTATCTGAAAATTTCGCTGCGTTTTCCACAAGTTCATTGATGATAGTGGAGATGGCATTTTTATCTAACTTCTTTGCTTCATAAGAGTGGAAATAAAATTGAGATATAAAATTGGATAATACATCGCATCTTTTCCAATAAAAATTCATGTCTGCTGCAGACACCGCTATAGACAGTTGACTATGGAAAAAAATTTTTTGTTCCAGAAGTAAACTTGTGCTTTCGATGGCGGTTTGGTTTTCATTTCCCATTTCGTATAGGTTTGGTGAGAAATTTGTTATGTTAGAATTTGATTGTTTGAAGGATGTTAAACTGACAAAAGACATGGATTACCTCTTTCTATTAATAGGATACCCTAAGAAAGGAATACAGTCGTCTGAGTAGATCCATTCTTACCTATAAAAAAATCCGTTTCGATCGAGTCGGACAAATTATGTTCGAAGTTTTCACAAGTTGTGTTAAATTATTTGGAAAAATATTTCTGTTTCTTTAGGAGCCAAAACGTTGTAATGATTGATCATATCTAGTTCGCGTCTAAATGTAACTATCAAGTGGTATTTTTTGTTTTTAGAGTGGTGAATTTATGACTTCTCCCTTCCTATATTTTAATGAATATTTGAATTTTTTCCTATTGTTCTCTGCATTACTTGGATTTCTTTACGCAATAGGAGAGTTCTTCAGTTATCATAAAAATAGAAAACAAATCCTTTTGGGTATCATCTTTCTTGGAACCAGTTACTTACTGTTTAACTTTTACTTAATTTCTTCAGGTAAAATCAAGGGGCTCTTTCCGTTATTTTTGACGGATTTACCGATTGTTGCCTGTCTTGGTGTTCTTTTGGATGAATACTTTCTTACAATTTTGGAAGGGAAATTTCGTTCATTTAGAAGACTTTCTTATCGCATTGTGCCTTTGGTTACCTTGTTTGTTTTGATTGTATTTTGGAATGTTTGGAATCAAAAAAATTATGAGAAAAATCTAACCCTTGATTTGAACCCCTTTTTAAGCAGGCCATTATTCTTAGTATTGCCTACCATTCTCATTTATATTTGGTGTATGCTACGTATTTTTAGAAGGATTTCCAAACAAATCCGTTGGAGTACATTTAGAAAAAATTACACATTAAAAATCGGAATCATCATCGTGGGATTTTGTTTGGCATTGTCTTTCAATGGACTCATCACTTTGGCCCGAGGTGGACAAACGGCACACCAACTATCAGGAATTGCCATTGGAGTATTTTTGTGTTTTTTATATGTGTTAAGACAAAGCTATCCCGATTTCTTTTTGGAAGTTAGAAAAATTGTAGAAGATGAAAAAAAGGCAAAAATTTCTCAGATTTCCAAATTGGATCATAACGAAGTCCGAAATAAACTCGAGAATTTATTTGAAAAAGAAAAAATCTATCGCGAAGAGAAACTGAGCCTTCGTGAATTAGCGGAACGAATCGACCTAAGTTCTCATCAACTTTCCGAATTTTTAAACACGGAGATCAAACAAAGTTTTTACCAATACACCAATTATTACCGAGTGAAAGAAGCTAAGGAAAAAATCGAAAAAGAACCGGATCGGTCACTCCTTGCCATTGCCTATGATGTAGGGTTTGGGTCCAAATCTACGTTCAATGAGGCCTTTAAAAAAGAAACAGGCACCACTCCAAGAGAATATAGAGAAAAAATTCTAAAAAAACATCCAGTTGGATCCAGTCGGTCGTAGTTTTCAATCCAATTCGATCGATCCAGACGATTCGGATTCTTTTTCGTAGTAGGATGGATTCATGTTTGAGAGGGGAGTTCCAAAAAATTCCGCTGAAAACAAATTTGATTGAAAGGATAAATCCTATGAAAAAGAAAATCAGTTTAGTACTCGCTATCGTGTTTGCCACTCAAGCAGCATTTGCAGCACCAGCCAACCAAATGAGCGTAAAAGAAGCCGCAAAAATTTTGGTAAACAATGGAATGACAAACAAAGAAGCACATGAGTATCTAAAAGCTCATATCACTCCAGCTGAGTTTTCCCGAATCAGTAGAGAAATTAAAAATGCTGAATTTGCAGGAACACTCGACCAAGACTTAGATAGAATTGCTTCTTCTATTCAATTGAAACAATCTACTGGAAACTATTTACACGGATCAAACTTTAGAGTTTTAGAAAACGTATTAGCTTCTGTGACTGTTGTTGCAGTTGTTGGTTTGGTGATTCATGCAGGTGGACTCAGTAATGTAGTTACTGGTGGAATGTATGATTCAGTGGGACTTGGATTATAGTCCTAACAGCTACCAATCATAAATTTAAAAACCTTGTTTCCTCGGGTAAACCAAACGATGCGAAACAAGGTCTTTTTGTAACAAATTTAATTGATAGAGTATAACAAAATGAAGAATAAAAAATTTAGTAGAAATGTTTGGATGAAAAAAATCTACACCTTGTTTTCTGTTTTTGTTTTTACTTCGAGCCTTGGTTTATACTCAGAAACAAAAAAAGAAAATCAAGTTTTGGATTGGGACAGTGAACGTAAGTTGTTCATCCATAAAAATGTTACCTTAGAAGAATTAAATCTCAAATCAAAAACAAATTATATATTAGATCACTTCTCTATCTATTCTGGTTTGGAAGAAAACCCCATGACAATCAGTCAAATCGAGGGAAATCTAAAATACCTTACCTTAGGTTACCAACTTCAAAAAATAGAATCTAGGTGGAAAAACATTGCTTTAACTTCTGGAACCAAAGATAAAATTACAGAATTTTATCCAAGAATCATTGTTCGAGTTAATGCACCGTATGCTTATTCGCCGACGGAATATATTGATTCCAAAGTTACTCTCAAAAATACTGCATTGACAATCCCTCCATCCGAATCTAATGGAAAATGGCAAAGTGAATTATGGTTCGCTCCAAAATGGGATGTTCCTGTTTTAAGTACATTTGCTTTTGAGAGGATTATTGATACGGCAACATGCCCTGATGCGATTTATCATGAATATACACATTTAATCACTGGAAAATATTTGGGAAACAATGCCATTGGAAGGTCGTTAGCAGAAGGGTTATCGGATTATTATGCAGCTTCTTTATTGGATCACCCAGTATTATATACTCATAAAACATGTGAAGCGGTCAAACGCCAACTCCTAGTTTCTACTTTTCGTTTGGACCGAGAAATCGGAATTTATGATTCATCTATCGAATCAGATTTTAAAAAAGATTTCGCCTTTATCCCCTCTTTGTTATGGCAATACAGGCAAATGGTTGGGGCAGAACTTGCGGATGTAACTATTTTCCAAGCGATAGAGAATACTAATCTAGGGGATCGTTTTTTCCCAGAATTTATCAATACCCTTTCCACTTCTCTTTATAAGGAACTTAAAAAAAGAAATGGGGAACAAGTGGCAACGGATATGGTTCAAAAAGTGGAAGATTCTGTTTGGATTCCCCATGGAGTTTATTCAAAGTATAGCAGAAAAAAAATAGTTTTCTCTTATCTTCCAAAAACATCGATTAAAGTTCCGAATTCTGATGAAAAGTCTAATGAATTTTGTGGTGTGAAAAACGAATTAGAGTTTTATTGGAAAGATTTCAGTTTAGAAGAACCTACTCTTAGGTTCTATTGGAATTGTAACCAAGTAAAAATTCCAATGGTCATACAGATAGAGCAGTCAAATCCGATTAACTATCTACTTGATTCGAATCTACGGTTTATCAATGGGAAACTTAGGTTTGCTAGCCTGAGTGCAGACAAACCAAACCCAAAACTTTCTGAAGAAAACCAAAATTTATACCGCCAAATGTATCAGTATGTACTAGAAAATTATTTCTATAGAAAATCTATGGAGAAAGAAATTCGGCTGTACTTTGATAGTAATAATAATAACCGAATCGATAATATTCGAATGGAATTTGCTTATTTAGGGAATTCTAAAAAACGTTTTCGTTATAGTTTTGTTCCTGTTAATGGCGAGTCCTATTAACAGGGAATACTATGTGATATTCTGCTCCGGCATTCCCATGAAAGTTGAGTTTGCCGGAAAGTTGAGACGTTAACATATTAACTAAAGTCAAACCAAATCCAGGATTTTCAGCGTTAATCATTTGAGAATCGAATCCTTTCCCATTATCTTTTATACATAAATGGTAATTCTCTTCTTCTTTCCATACCTTAATTTGAATTTCCAATTCTTTAGAAGAATCTCTTGCATATTTAAGACTATTGGTCAGTAGTTCATTGGTGATAATTCCCACTGCTTGTAGTTGATCGGAAGTGAGTTGGACACTGATAATATCTGTTTCTAATTTTACCTGATAAGGGAATAACGATATAATTTCTTGTGATAATGGTATTAGGTATTCATCTAACCGAAATTCTTGAATAGATTTCCCTGAATACAATTTGTCATAGAGAAGTGACATTGTTTTGATACGGCTTGTTGCATCTTTAAGTGAGTTTGTTAGAAATTCGTTTTCTTGTGATTTCGCTTGTAGGTCCAGGAGGTTGTATAAAATCGCCATATTGTTTTTGATACGATGATGTACTTCTCTTAAGATGACTTCTTTTTCGGAAAGTAGGGATTTTACTTTTTCTTCTGCGATTTTTCTTTCAGTTACATCATGGATGATTGAAAAAAGGAGATGTCTGTTACTTGTTTCGATCGGAGTGGAATACACTTCCACTTGTTTGATTTCCCCATTTGCCAATTTATGTTGAAAGGAAAAATAACTTCTTTCTTCGGAAAGTGCACGCATTCTCTCTTGTTTTACTTCTTCTTCTGGAAGAATATTGATATCTTTGATTTTCATCTTTATCAGAACTTCATGCGGATATCCATAATATTGAACTGCTGTTTGGTTGGCATTAATGATCTCACCTGTATTTGGTTCAATGATAAGCATCACAGAAGAGTTCTTTTCAAAAAAATCACGAAACCTTCGTTCACTTTCTGTTAGTCGAGTAGAAACTATCGATTTTTCTATGGCTATGCTAACTAAATCTGCAGTTTCCGAAATGATAAAGATATCAAACTCACTGGGGCTTGCGATTTCACGGTGGTAAATGGCAAAGGTTCCAATAATTTCATTGGTATGAGACTTAATTGGTTCTGACCAACAAGAACGAAGACCAACCTGAATGGCAATCTCATTGTAGTTTTTCCAAAGAGGGCTTGTCTCGATATTTTCTACAATGACTCGATTCCCGGTATATGCAGCCGTACCACAAGAGCCTACTTCCGGTCCAATAGTAACTCCGTCTATAGCTTCGTTGTAAATTTTTGGAAGAGAAGGGGCAGCCCCAATTTTAATTTTGGAATTTTCGATGAGGACAACGGTACAAATCATTGTTGGATTAAGAGTCTCAATCCCAAGAACAATTTCGTTCAGTATCTCGGTAAGGGGTGAATTTTTTACGATGAGTTCTAATACTCCGCTTCGGAAGCATTCAAAGTCGGCAATTCTTTCTGGATCCAGATTGCGGTTTCTTAACTTCACTAAATTCCCACCAAACGCCACTGATCCTCTGAGGGGAAAAACGGTATGTCAAGGTAAAATCGCTTACCGTTAGTTAGCCTTTCTTTTTCCTTGGAATTCCTCTGGACGAAATCAAATCCTGTTCTAGTTTTAGAATTTAAAACTATGAGTCTCTCGAATATAGAAAAAGTCATTGCCATTGATGGGCCTGCCGGCTCCGGAAAAAGTACACTTGCTCGCATGATCGCCCAAAAAATTGGGTATCTCTACTTGGATTCAGGGGCCTATTACAGGGCATTAACCCTTGCTATATGGGAGAAGTTTTTAGAATCAAAAGAGGATGAGTCCAAGTTTCCTTTTTATACAGAGAAATTAGCGGATGCATGCCTTCTGGATCTGGACGAAGCGGAATTTGGTTATTCAGTGGCTAAAATCCCTGTCCATTGCGAACTTTCCTCCACAGGTGAAAATTTAATGTTTCTCGGAGATAGGGACATAAGTCACGAAATCCGCGATCCAGAGATTACCAAAAAAATCCGTTATATTGCCCCAAGACGGGCTTTCCGCGAAATTCTAAACCGCCATATCCGAGAATTTGCAAAAAACCATAAATTGGTTATGGATGGCCGCGATATAGGAACGGAAGTGTTTCCAAAATCCAAATTCAAATTTTTTCTCACCGCCTCTGTGGAAGTGCGGGCCAAACGCCGATACGATGAATTAGTTGCCAAGGGTTTTAAGGCGGACCTGGACCACATCAAAGAAGAAATTGTCGCACGGGACGAAAGTGACACCACCCGTACTGTGGCTCCCCTGAAGCAGGCTTCCGACGCAATCCTGATTGACACGAGCACCCTCGACACGGAAACTGTCCTAAATACTATCCTGTCCAAGGTTTCGTCCTCTGGGCAAATCTAAGTTTTGTATCCCGGTAAGTAACCATTGAATTCAACCAACCCATCCTCCCCCAAAAATGAGACCACTTCTTCCTTCGGCGAATTATTAGAGAAGTGGGAATCGCAGTCACAAGCACAAGAACAAGAAAACTCCGCAGGAAAAGGTACCCTCATCGAAGGGACCGTAGTTGATGTCATTGGTGATACTGTTTTCCTTGATATCGGAGAGAAATTGGAAGCTCGTGTCTCTCGTGAAGACTTCTCTGAAACGCCAAAACGCGGTGAGAAAGTCAGTGCGATCATTAAAAAGCGGGTCGACGGATATTGTGTCCTCTCCAAAAAAGAAGCGGACCAACGAGTTGGTTGGGAAACCATCAAAGATGCAAGCCAAAACGGTTACCCTCTCTCCGGTAAAATTGTCGGAGAAGTGAAAAACAAGGGATACCTTGTGGAAAGTGAAGGCATTCAACTTTTCCTTCCTGCTTCTCATGTAGGGGTTCGATTTAAAGAATCCACAGAAGGTGGAAAAGAGTTTTCATTCAAAATCATTGAACTCAATGAAAAAACGAGAACCGGTGTGGTTTCTCGTAAAACCCTCCTCGACGAAATCAATGGCGAGAAGTGGGAAGAACTCCTCGGCAAAGTAAAAGTTGGAGATAAAGTCACAGGAAAGGTGGTTAAAATTGCCAACTTTGGTGTATTTCTCTCTGTTTACGATGTAGTAGGTCTTCTTCGCCAAAACGATATTTCTTACAAAAAATTTGCTCCTTTCAAACAATACTTCAACATCGGTGCCGAAGTCGAAGTGGTTGTTTTAGAAGTGGATAAAGAGAACAACAAACTTTCTCTTGGAATCAAACAACTTTATGAAGATCCTTGGATTTGGGCAAAGAAAGAACTCGAAAAAGGAATGGTGGTTCGCGGAATCGTAACCTCTCTTACCAACTTCGGTGCTTTCGTTGAACTCAAAGAAGGACTCGAAGGTCTGATTCATACCACTGAACTTTCTTGGGCAAAAAAACCACCTCATCCAAAAGATGTTTTGAAAAAAGGCCAAGAAGTTGACTCTGAAATTTTAGACATTGATTTCGAAGCAAGACGTTTGTCTCTCGGGCTTAAACAACTCCTTCCTAACCCTTGGGAAGCTCTTTCTGCTAACGTTCGTGCTGGAAACGTACTCGAAGGTAAAATCACTGGAATCACTAAATACGGTGCTTTCGTTGAAGTAGAAAGTGGAATCGAAGGACTGATTCATATCTCTGATATCACTTGGGATGAAAAAGAAAAGAACCCATTAAACCTCCTTAAAAAAGGCCAATCGGTTCAGTACAAAATCCTAGATGTGAACTTAGATGCACAACGTATTAGCTGTGGATTAAAACAACTTTCTGAACATCCATACGAAGCTCTTCGCAAAAAATACCCACCGGGTACACTTGTAGAAGGTCGTGTAAAGTCGATTGTTAGTTTTGGTGTTTTCGTAGAAGTAGAACCAGGTTACGAAGGCCTAGTCCACATCTCTGAAATCCCAGATGGTCGTAACATCAAGTTAGAGGATCTTTACAAAGTGGGCGATTCGGTTCGCACAGTTGTCGTAAAAATCGAACCTAACAACAAAAAGATTTCTCTCTCTATCAAAGACTTTGATAAAGCGGTAGAACGTGAAGAGATGGCGAAATACATGAAGGAAGATAACCAACCTTCACGTGAATCCATCGGTTCTTTCATGAATTTAAACCAAAACCGATAGGTCCATGGATAAGTTTCATAAAAAAAACCAAATCGAACAAAAAAAACAAGCCGAACTCATCCAAAAGGATGAGTTCGCTGATTTTGAAGGTTCCAAGGCAGAACTTGCATTTTTAAAGTTCACACACTTTTTAGCAAAAAATCGTAAGTCTGTATTTATCGGTCTGGCTTCCGCCATTGTTGTGTTAGCTGCTGTAATCGGATATTTCGAATATCGCGCTTATCTTTTTGAAAAAGAAACAGTAACACTTGAAGATTTGAAACTCTCTCACCAAAAATCAAAGGTGAGTCTTGAAGTACAAATTCAGAGTTTAGAAACTTTTTTAAAGAACCAAAGCACCGGTAAAATGGAACTTCGGGTTTGGAAGGATCTTTCTAAACTTTATGCAGAAAAAGGAGAATTCGGAAAAGCTGCCGGATATCTCGAAGACGCTGCTAAAAAAATTGATACTCCTAAAGAAATCAAAGCACTCTATTTTTATATCGCTGGAAATTACCGCGAAAAAGAAAAAAACAACGCCAAGTCTCTAGAAAATTATAAGATTGCTGCGGCTGTCATCGAACCTGCAAGAGAACTTAATGGATTTAAGGCTTGGTCTTATTATCAAGCAGGTCGTTTATCATACCTTAACGGTGATAAGGCGGCTTCCAAAGAATATCTTGAAAAAGCAGTGAAACTTGACGTGGCAGAGTCTGGAGAAGATGTAAAACTCCTCTCTAGTTATTTACTCCTCAAACTCGGGAAAAATTAATTTATGTTAACTTTGGCTCTTCCGAAAGGTAGGCTTGCCGAAGAAACAGCGGTTCTTTTGTTATCGAAAGGATGGTTAAAAACTTTGCCATCCGAAGGTTCCAAAGAACTTACCTTCGTCTCCGAAGACAAACGCCTCCGCCTTTTATTTGTCAGATCCCAAGATGTTTGTACTTATGTGGAAGAAGCCGCTGCTGATGCAGGCATTGTCGGTTGGGATATTTTACGAGAAGGGGGATTTGACCTCATTGCTCCCGTGGATTTGAAACTAGGGGCTTGTAGGCTTTCTCTTGCCTCCTTTCCTGACTTTGATCTCTTTGCCAAACGCTCCAAAGTGCGTGTAGCGACAAAATATCCGAACCTTACCCGTGAGTATTTTTTTTCCAAAGGGATTTCCTGTGAAATCATCAAACTCTATGGTTCGATTGAACTAGCACCGATTGTGGGTCTATCCGACTGTATTGTGGACTTAGTTTCCACTGGCGGGACCTTAAAAGCCAATGGTTTGAAAGAGTTTGAGTCGATTTTATACAGTACAGCCCGTTTTGTCTGCAATCGCTCCGCTTTTTATCACAAACATACCGAATTACGGTCTCTTATCGAGAGCTTAGAAAATTAAAATATTGTTTTCACATTGGTTTTCCAAAACATAGTAAAAACCAGTTATAATTCCATAGAGGATAGCCATGGCAGTCCCAAAGAGACGTAAATCAAAATCGAAAGTTAGAACGAAAAGAGCCCATCACGCGATTGGCAAACCTAACTTAAACCCGTGTTCCAATTGTGGTTCATTTGTTCTGTCCCACCGTGTTTGCCCTTATTGCGGTTTTTATAAGGGAAAACTCGTAGTCGCTCAAAAAGTTAAAAAAACGACCGAAGATAACTAACCGTTATGTGGGTCGCCGTGGACGCGATGAGCGGAGATTACGGCCCCGAAGGTATCGTCGAGGGCGCGGTACTGGCAGTTCGAGAATTCGGACTGTCTGTTTACCTCGTTGGCGACGAACAAGAGTTACTTGATATCCTGTTAAAATTTGATTATGACACAGAGAAACTTCGTGTCATTCATTCTACTGAAATTATCGGTATGAATGATTCTCCTTCTATAGCAGTCCGCGCTATGGAGGATTCTTCCGTAGTCAAAGCAGTTCGTTTAGTGGCAGATAAAGAATGTATCGGTGTGTTTTCTCCGGGAAACACAGGTGCTACTATGGCCGCCGCATTATTACACCTTGGTCGTCTACCAGGTGTTTTGCGGCCTCCAATTGCTGCGCATATTCCCAGGGAAGAAGGACCACCTGTACTTTTGTTAGATGCCGGTGCCAATGTTGATTGTAAACCGGAATATTTAGCGCAATTTGCAGTGATGGGGGAAATTTATTCCCGTGAACTTTTTGGAATTCAAAATCCTAAAGTAGGAATCCTCTCCAATGGAGAAGAAGACAAAAAGGGAAATACAGTTTCCGTCAAAACATTTGATCTTTTAAAAAAAATCCCTTTTAACTTTGTAGGAAACGTGGAAGGCCGCGACCTTTATGGTAGTGGTCGAGAAGTAGATGTTGTAGTATGTGATGGTTTTATTGGGAACATTGTTCTTAAAGCCACAGAAGGTCTTGCAAAATCTATATTTAATGTTCTAAAGAATTCCATAAGGCATTCAAGTCTTGCAAAAACGGGAGCCTTACTTTTAAAATCAACATTCAACGCTGTGAAAAAACGTTTAGACTATGCAGAATACGGTGGTGCCCTTCTACTCGGTGTAGAAGGAATTTGTATGATTGGACATGGTTCTTCGAATGCTTTAGCTGTTAAAAATGCAGTAAGGGTCATTGCAGAATGCGCCAAACACGGGATCAACGAACGGATTCGCGAAAGGCTCGGTGAATACAAAACCATACTTGGTGATTCTACATAAAATATTAGGATTCATTTGAATTGATTTAGTTTAGAAAAATGTTTTTAGGAATTAGAAAAGAAGAGGAAAAAAACAAATGATTAGTTTATCAGGAAAAACAGCCATCGTAACTGGTGGGGCTAGAGGAATTGGAAAAGCAACTTGTTTGAAACTTGCTTCTCTTGGAGCCAATATCGTTGTAGCGGATATGAATCCAGAAGCTACGAATGCAACAGCGGAAGAATTAAAATCCAAAGGTTACAAAGCAATCGCAGTTGTGGCAAACGTTTCTGTTGAAGAAGATGCACAAAAACTAATTGATTCAGCAAAAAAAGAATTTGGATCCGTTGATATCCTTGTGAACAACGCAGGGATCACTCGTGACACTCTCCTAATGAGAATGAAAAAAGAGCAGTGGGATGCAGTCATTGCAGTAAACCTTACTGGAACTTATCTTTGTACACAAGCTGCAATTAAAGTTATGATGAAACAAGAAAATGGTGGATCTATCATTAACTTATCTTCTATCTCTGGTGAAAACGGAAACATTGGACAAACAAACTACTCAGCATCTAAAGCTGGTGTGATTGGTTTTACAAAAGCTGTAGCTCTTGAAATGGCTTCTAGAAAGGTTCGTTGTAACGCGATTGCTCCAGGTTTTATCGCCACAGAAATGACAGAAGCAATCCCAGAAAACATCAGACATGGGATGGTCCAAGCAATTCCACTCAAACGTGCAGGTCTTCCAGAAGACATCGCAAACGGAATTGCCTTCCTTGCTTCTGACGCATCTTCCTTTATCACAGGACATATCCTTGATATCAATGGTGGTGGATTTTTACCAGGTGGCGGTCACTAAGAAATACGCTCAAAACCTTAGTCAGTTTTCATTCCGATGGTTTGAGAACTGACCTTTGGTTTTACTACCTTAGTATTGAATTGTGATCACAGATCCCCTGATTTCGATTTTTGAGATCAGGGGATTTTTATTTTTTTTTGCCTAGTTTCGATTGGTAGGAAAAGGCTCTTGGAATTTCCATTGTGTAGGCGATCCCTTCTGTTTCTTTAGTAAAAAAATCTAAAACTTCTAATTCAGAGATTACTTCATTTAACATTCTTTTCGGAATTAATAAATTAGCAGAATCTCTTGCTGGGTTATAGAGATTATTTTCTTCATCCAATTTGACGAGTCGGTCTTGTGAAATGGTAGCACCAGAAATTCCTAATTTCGAAAGTTTCATAAGGACTTTTTCAACGGAACCTTCTTTTGCATTCAAATGAATGTTTACCCCTTCGAAATAATTTCTTTTCCTTGCACCTTTCCTGAAGTTTGTAAACTGTCTTCGCCAATCAATATTTCCATATAAATGGTCTAAGGCAGAAATTACTTGTTCCATACTCGCAGCTTGTTTAGGACCATCCAAACTGATTTTTGTATTGATGAGTCCACGTTTGATTGGATATTCAAAGATAAAACCTTTCCCCGGTAAATCAAGTTTCCCTGCTTCAATGATAAAATCTAATGCATGTTCTGCGTCAGAAGAATGGACAATTAGTTTAACAATTTCCTTTTCCTTTGGTATTGTGATTCGAAGTAACCCTAGTCGGTCTCTTAGGCCTCTTCCCACGCCGTAAGTGATGGTAGGAACTGCCACACCATTTTCCAAAATATAGTGCGACATGGTATCAGCGGCCCCTCTTTGGATGATACAAAAGATTCCAGTGAGACCTGTAAAACCCAGTGGTTTTGTTTTGATTGGATTTCGATAAATTAAGTTTTCTGCGATTGGACAATAAATAGTAATTTCTTCAGTATAAATCGAACCATGACCAGGAACTGTCAAATCTGCGGATTCGATGATTTGACTCATTAAAAAATCTTCAGTTTTTTTATCTGTTAGGACTTGAAAGATCACAACAGGTAAGTTGTACAGCTGAGTGCTCGAATATAAATTCAAAAGAAAAATATGATTTCTTTTGAGAATGGGATATCTACCTAATTCATGCGAAAAAAAGGAAACACCCAAGTTTTTAAAAACTCTTTGTACCTCATCGGCGAGATCTTTATGGACAACGGCTGTAATTCTAATTGCGGAGCTATGATTCATTTTTCTTCCGTCTCAATATTGGTTAATGATTGTTTTCGTGATCTCTCCATCCATAACCCCATTACAAGTACAGTTAATACAGGGAAAATAGCAGCCGAAGAAAGGATACCAAATCCATCGACAGTATTCAATTGATTCCCGATTCCTAACCCAAGAACAATGATTAGGGGGACGGTAATGGGACCTGTAGTCACACCTGCACTATCCCAAGCAATGTCAATGAACTCGGGTTTACTGAGTAATGTCAGAAACACAAGAAAGATATAAGATGGTAGAAGTATGTATAGAAGGGGGATCTCTAAAAATATTTTTAAAATACCGAGTAAGGTGCCGAGCCCAACTCCAATTCCAACCGCTTGGATGAGAACTGTTTTTTTTACTGTCCCTACAGTAACTTCTTCCACACTGTTGGCAAGTGCACTTAATGCTGGTTCTGCGAGAGTGGCGCTATACCCTAATAAAAAAGCAAATAAAAGAGCTATGAAATATCCTAAAAGGTTATCTTCCTTTCCAAATAGTGGTCCATGAATTGGTACATAACTGTAAATTTCTGATTGAGAGTCATAGTTTTTGTCTCGGAAGGGAATTTGCGAAAAAGACTTTTTGTCTTTTAAATAAAAGAAATCTTCGGTGTTTCCATTTTCATCTGTTGCAGTGAATACAATTTTTGGATTAAAATTTCTGATTTCTCTAATAGAATCTGTAAGTTCGATGGAACGAAATGACGAAGGTAGTTTGTTTCCGACTTGGCTTCCCAGTTTGCTAAGTCCAAAAAAGATTCCGAAATTAAATATAGCTAAACCTAAAAACACAAATAAAATTCCCAGATACAATTCATCCGTAAATGGTAAACTTTCCCTTAAGATCATATATAAAAATAGAATCAAACATCCTGCTAAAGGAATGATAGCTTGCAGGGAACCAGAAAAACTTTCTAAAATTCCTTCCATTATTTTTACTAATTTGTTATGGATGGATAACTGAGAATTATGCTCTTTTTCGTTATTTGCGAATAAAGTTTCTGGATTTTTTTCACCAAACAATAGTTTGGATTGTTCTATGGTGATCCCTGAACTAAAAAACTTTTCTTTGGACATTGGCTCTGGTAACTTCGGTGCAAAGTAAAGGCCAACAACAAATACACTTAAGATAGGAAATAGAGAGGCAAGTGTTACCACACCAAAACCTGTAGTAGTATCACTTGTGCGAGACGCTTTTGACACTCCAAGTCCTAAAGCCACAATTAAGGGAACAGTGAGAGAACCTGTGGCAACCACACCAGAATCCCAAGCAAGTCCCGAAATCAATCGTAAGTTATCATTATTGAATGCATAAATAGTGATTAAAATTAGAAAGATAAGACTTGGTATTAAAAACTTAGATAAAGAGATTCCATAAATGATACGAATGATCCCAAATACGATGGAAAATCCAACACCCACTGCGATGCTAAAAAAAAGAACATCAGCACCTTCATTTAATAAATGAAATAATAAGGGGGCATCCCAAGGATTTACTGCTGACCCACTTTGTTTTAATACGGAAATCGCAGGTTCTGCAAGTGTTGCAACGATTCCTACAAACAAACAGAAAACCATAATTGTGAGTAAGTTTACTTTTTGCGGAAGTCGTAACCCAATTGTTTCCCCAAGGGGCATGATGCCTAAATACAATCCTTCCATAAAAAAAGTTAGTCCCATGATAACAGCAAAAATTCCGAAGGAAATGATTCCTGCTTCTTTGATTGGGATTCTAAGTACGATGAGTTGAAATAATACTAAATAAGAAACAACCCAAACCACTGATTTGGTTTGTTCCCAAAGTTTTTTTCGAAAATACGGAATTATAAGCGTGATTGCTTCTTTAAATCCTATATGGATGGATTCTTCTTTTTCGTTCCTTGCCATAAGGACAAACTGTCAGACAAAAACATTTTTGCAAAGGGATTTTAAAATTCAAAAAGAATGTCTCCCGGCAATATATGCCAGGAGACGAAGCGTGCAAACTGGGAAAGAGATTAGTACTTGTAAGCCTTATCTTCTTGAATGAATTTTTTTGTAGTTGTTGCTGTAAGATTTACATTGGGACGAACAACATGAGTAGGTTCATTGTACCAAAGTTTTGTTGAAACATCTCCTATGTCAGTTCTCCATTTAAAGTCGGATGGTACTTGGTTCACGGCACTGGTTCCATGTCCTGCGACTAGAGCTGTCCATTCCACAAGTGAACCATCATAATACACAGTGGGATATCCAAGAATATTCAAAGATGCGAATCCATTGACTTGAGCTTCAAAATTGGTTCTACATTGACTAACGATCGTAGTTCCCGGAGTGTAAACTGCCCTTGTTGTATTAAACAGTGTTTTGAGTGCTGCTTTATCTAAATATTCATATCCGTCTGCATTATCCTTTAGTAGATCAGACCATGGGAATGTTTTTGAGGATTTGATACTTCCTTCAAAAGGAACAAAAGTTTGGTTCCCCGCTGAAGCTGATGGTGCCCCAGAAGACTGGTAGGAAGTAGTGATGTAAGCTGAGTTTGTTGGATTTGTTACAAGCGCATTTCTTGCAACATTCAACCCATCTGCAGTCCCATTGTATTGTGTGGCAGGCCTTGCATCGATAATCTGTTGTTTGGCGGTAAGACCAGAAAGATTTGCATTCCCTCCCGTTTTTGCAATTTCATAGATGTCTTCAAGTCCTAAAGTAAGGACAGTATTATCGACTCGTAATTGTTTTACAGAGAATCCACCGTTTCGTTCTAAGTTGATTCCCGAGCGACTTGCCGAAAGTGGAATTCCTGCACCAGTTGCTTTTTTGTTCAGGTTTCCATTGAGTATCGCCAAGTTTTTAATATCAGCTCCCCAATAACGTAACCAATATACTCCACGAGTGATATCTTGAACAGCGCCTGCTCCAACAGCTTTTGCAGGATAGGCACCTCCAGAAATTCCATTCCCTGTACCTACTGCAAATACCACTAAATCTTTAGAGAGATTGATTCCAAAGGTTTTTAACCAATCATCCACGAATTGACCATTAGCTTGGTAACGGACAGAGTTTGAAAATAAGCCAGTATCTCGTGTTTGGTTGAATCGAAATCCTCCACTTGGTAAACTTGCTGGTCTATAATCATCGAGTAGGTATACATAGACACCGTGGCCAGGATTTTCTGCTACAAATGGGGAAGCGGCTCCACCGGCCACACGATTGGCTTCATCTGTTTGTAAGATGATTAAATTTCCCGTGATATGACTTGGTTTGTTTGCAGGCCAATTGGATACAAATCGATTTAAGGTCTGCGGGGTGATGAGTCCCCAGTTGTTATCGTTGTAATCTTCTGCCGATTCGTTCACGAGATCTGTGGCTGAATTGACTTTGATTTGGTTTGCGGCTAAGTAAAGCAGAGCCGCCAGTAAAGTATTTTTGTCTTCTTTCTTTTCGACACAAGAAACCGAGAAGGAAAGTAGGAGGAAGGCAGTCAGTGTTTGGGTCCATTTTTGAATCATGGAGTTCTCCTTTATTTTTTTTTCTTGCGGTTGATTTCCTGCTTTCTTTCGGAAAAGGAAAGCCGAATCCGCTATAACGGAATATAAATCTGCTAAAATGGATCAAAGCCTTGGAATTCGGTCTAGGATTTTGGAAATTGCTCGGATGTTAGGGAGTTTGCCACTGATTTATCAGCAAATCGTTGGTTTTCAATTCAAGTTAATTTGAGTTAGGTGATGTTAGAATGATGTCAAAGGTTTCAAGAGGAAAATAATCTATTTAGACTTGCCAAAAATTCCGACAATTTCATTTTAAAAAAACGCTAGGCGTACATATATACCTAGCGGAAAACGATTTAACACTTGCCCCACTGATTAACAGTGGCCTGGAGGATATAAAATGGCAGATTTCGAAAAAATTAAGTCAATCATCGTAGAACAACTTGGTGTTGATGAATCAGAAGTTACACCTGAAGCTCACTTCATCAATGATCTTGGTGCTGACTCTCTTGATACAGTTGAACTAGTTATGGCTCTTGAAGAAGAGTTTGGTGTGGAAATTTCTGATGAAGACGCAGAAAAAATCCAAACCGTAGGCGATGTAATTAAATTCATCGATAAACTTAAGGGGTAATTCCCAATCCAAAAACCGGGTTCCCCGAATAGAGGAACCCGGATCTTTGTACCTTGTCTGACTCCATTCGTATCAAACTTCCCCCCGAAAGAATTTCCTCTCTCAAAGAACTTCAATCACTCACAAAAACACAATTTAAAAACGTTTCCCTACTCCACCTAGCATTTGTTCATAGGTCATTCGCAAACGAAGACTCAGATCGTTACCTATCCGATAACGAACGATTGGAATTTTTAGGGGACTCTGTTCTTGGTATCCTTGCTGCAGAATTTTTATACCAGTCTCTTCCCAAAGGAAAAGAAGGCAAATTAGCCAAATTAAAAAGTAAAATGGTTTCGGCTCCTGCCATTGCAAAATTAGCCCGGGCTTACCGGTTTCCTGAATTTTTATTACTTGGGAGAGGAGAAAAAGAAAAGGGTGAATCCAATACAAACCTCCAAGCAGATTGTTTTGAGGCCTTCCTGGGTGCTCTGTATTTGGACCAAGGCCTTGAGAGTTGCCGTAAGTTCCTAACACCACATTTTCAGGTGATGGAAAAGGGAGTGGAAGATGCCGAAGAGACAAAAGATTACAAAACCATTTTGCAGGAATTTTGCCAAAAGAAATGGAAAAAATTACCCGAATATTCTGTTATGAAAGAAGAGGGTCCAGACCACGACAAAGCGTTTTTAGTTTCTGTGGCCTGTGAAAATCATTTCCGAACCAATGGGGAAGGAAAAAACAAACGCCGTGCCGAGCAGATGGCTGCCAAGGCTGCTTTACGTTTTTTAAAAATACTATGATCGATTTTTTATTAAAATCCAAATCGATGAGAGTTCGAGTTGCTGCCCTCATCCAAGATCCTAAAGGAAAAATTTTGCTTGTACAACAGCAAAAAAAACAATCTGGGTATTGGCTCCTTCCCGGTGGCGGAATTGAATTTGGTGAGTCAGGGGAAGAGGCACTCAAACGAGAACTAAACGAAGAATTGTCTCTGACCGTAAGCCAGATGGATTTTTTATTTTTAAACGAATCAATCGATCCAAATAAAAAACGCCACTTGATCCAAATTGTTTTTTTAACCAAGGTAAAAGATTTGTTACCCATTTTGAATCCAAAAGAAAAAGCCATTTCCGGATTTGGTTACTTTACCACAAAAGAAATTTTGTCTATGGACATTCGTCCTGATATTAAACATTACTTCCGAGCTAAAAGTACAAATAAACCTAGATATATTTCAAGCCCGTGGGTGAATGAACCATGAAGTTATCAGAACGTGAAATCATAGGGCAGGGGTTTCGTTACCCAATTGAATTACACGAAGACTTCCAAGGTCTGTCCGAAAAATTAAATTCTCTTCCAAAAGTTTCGAAAGTTTATATTCTAACCAGTCGCGAAATTGCAGGGATTTACGAAAAATATATTACGAAAGAACTAAATTCCTTAAAAGTCCCATTTTCTTTTATCTATTTAAAACCGGGCGAAAAGAACAAACACATTGACCGGGTAAAAAAAGTTTACAACCAACTCATTGAAACCGACGCCGATAGAAAATCGGTTGTGATTGCCTTTGGTGGTGGAGTGGTGGGTGACTTCGCTGGATTTATTGCTGCCACCTACCAAAGAGGTGTACGTTTTGTTCAAGTTCCTACTACACTTCTCGCATGTGTGGATTCCTCTGTGGGAGGAAAAGTCGCTGTCAATGTAGATTCAGGAAAAAACATGGTCGGTGCCTTTTACCAACCAGAATTTGTTTTTGCTCCTCTTTTTACTTTATCTACTTTACCAGAAAAGGAATGGAGTTGCGGACTTGCTGAAATCGCAAAACACGCGTTTCTTGATGGTGGTGAATTTTTAAATAAAATAGCTGAATCGGAACGGACCGATTATTCTGCAAATTCAGCAATCCTTCGTTATGCGATTGAAGAGTCGGTTCGGGTTAAATCTGGAATTGTTGCACAAGATGAAAAGGAATCTGGATTACGTGCGGTTTTAAACTTAGGGCATACAACGGGACATGCGATTGAATCCTTAACCCAATATAAAAAATATTCACATGGAGAAGCTGTTGCCGTTGGGCTTGTGACTGCTTTGCTTTTGTCTTGTGAATTAGTTGGTTTCTCCGAATCAAATTTTCAAAAAGCAATTCATTTGATGAAACGTTTGAAGTTACCAACTCGTTTAGAAGAAAAACCAGAAGAAATTTTGAAACATATGGAACATGATAAAAAAAAGGAAGGTTCTTCTTTAAAATTTGTTCTATTAGAAGATTTTGGGAAACCAAAATTTGGGGTTTCTGTGGAACGAAAGACAATTTTGGAAATTCTAAAACGCCAGAAAGGAAAGTTATAGAATGGGCGGAAATCTAAAAGAATTCTACCTAGATTTGAATCCATTAACTCTGTTAAGAAGTCCTAATCGTGATGTTGCAGAAACCATGATCCTATTTGGATACATGGTTGTTTTTGCTATATTTTGTTACAAGATTACAATGATTCTTGTAGAGAGAATCAAACCCGCTCCCGATGCCGTACACGAATACAATCGCCGTAAGGTGGCTCGTATGGGTTTTCTTTTGGTTTTTGGAATTGCCTATCTACCTTTAATTTTTTCAAGTTTATCACTTCTTCCAACGGTTCTTGGTCTTGCCGGTGCGGGGATTGTGATTTCTTTGAAAGAGGTTTGGCTCAATATGGTGGGTTGGTTTATGATTATGGGTTCCAACGGATTTAAGGTTGGTGACCGAATCGAAATCGATAACATCAAAGGTGATGTCGTTAATATTGGTTTTTTTAAATTTACATTACTTGAAATTGCTGCAGATCCTAGATTTGAACAGTCCACAAATAGGCTAATTCATTTCCCCAATTACAATATAGTTCTTAATCGGTTTTTTATCGTTTCGGAAACTATGGATTTTGTTTGGGATGAATTTCGTGTGTATTTGGAACTAAACTCTAATTGGGAAAAAGCAGAAAAAATATGTTCACAAATCCTTCACGAAGAATTGGTTTTGGCTCCTGAATTAGTAGAGTCAAAAATTCGAGAGATGTCAAAAAACTACCTAGTGAGACTTGGCAAAACCACTCCTATTGTATATACTTCCTTAGAACCGGAAGGTATTATTTTAATGTGTTTGAGATATTTAACACCTATTAGGTCAAAACGTCTCAATCGAATTCTTATTTCCAAAGAAATACTTACAAAGTTCAAAAATGAAAATGACATCCACATCCACACCCATTAAAGATAATTCCATTTGGATTTTTATATCCTTACTCATATTAGTTTTGTTATCCGGTGTCGTTTTTGGCCCCTGTAAAGGTGGAATCGCAAAACCAAAATCGATTCCAAAAGAAGCAGTTTATAACAAAAAAACAAATTACTACAGTGATACAAGGGAAGGTATCAATCGCGAGTGGTTTGAGAATGGAAATTTAATTGCAGAGTTCCCTGTGAATTCCCTTGGGTTACAAGATGGTTATGGCAAAAAACTAAACTATCTGACAGGAATCACTATTATGGAAGGCCGGTTTGTGAATGGAGATCGTGATGGTCTTTGGAAGTTCTATTTTTCTGATGGTAAAATCTATATTGAACAAAACTACAAAGCTGGGAATCGCAAAAAACAACTTTGGATCCAAACGGCCGAACTTGGAAATGAAACAGGATCTTATTTTCGATACTTTCGCAGTGGTAGGTTGAACGAAAAAGGTTTTTTTGACGGTGGACTTCGCACTGGGGACTGGGTGCGTTATTATCCAGATACCAAAGTGGAAGAAAAGGGTAGTTACGAGAATGATAAGAAAGTAGGTGAATGGTTTTATTACTACCCTACAGGAGCCAAAGAAGCTTCGGAAAATTACTCTGCCACTGGCGAACTCATTTCACGTACCACGTATTATCCCAATGGAAATGTTTGGTGTTTGGTAAAAAAGGGAAAAGAACCTGAGTGCCAATAGGCACTCTAAGATTTTAAAATTCTGTAGCTTTCCCAAAAAGACCTAAATGGTTTTGGATTAGGTCGATATTAAAAAGTAACAGACTGAATAAAAAAGTTACAAACAGAACAATCACAACAGTACTAAACGCTGCAAAAAAACTATTCCGTAAAAATCTAAATTGTAAATAAGCAAAACTAACAGCGAGATCCTTCCAATTGCTATTGTTTGGTTCTCCACCTACTTTTTTGTAATTAAAGATATAAAAGAGAGATAACATCCCTAACAAAAAGAAAATAAAATAACTAAATTCAGTTACATAGTGTTTTTGTAATAGGAATAGTGGAATGTAAATTAAATTCCCAATCAAAATTCCAATTAAAATGATGATGGCAACATGAAATACGGGTGCAAAGATAGAACCTGTTTTCGTATTACTTGGTGATCTACCTTCTTCTTCTAAAGAAGAGGAAAACTGGAGAGATTGAAATCCTTCCGCTAATTCTTTATTTTTTAAAATCAAACGATAGGAAATAATACTGACTACATAGGTGAAAACCAAAAAGACAAAATAAAAGTAAGATAATATTTCCTGTTGTGACATTAAGTTGAGTTGGAAAAAAACTTTTGGTGCTAAAACAAGAAATGTGGCAGGATATAAAACGTTTGCTAATGATTTGTGAAACCAAACTCGGAAAGCATAAGAGACGGCTGTGGAAAAGGTTAATAATAGATAAAACAAATAAAGCCCAAAAAGTAACTTTTGACCTACAAGAACTCTTTTGATATTGTCTTTTGTTTCTTCTTGTTCTGTATCAACGGGAAGTTCTTTAGATTCTAACTCTACTAAAAAAGATTCTAAATAAGAAATTCGATCCAAGACTCCATTTTCAGAAATCACTTTCGGTTTCATCGATTCTGCAGCCTGTTCCGTAGTTTCAGAGGAAATATAATCAGGAAATTGGACCGAATAATCAACAAACAGGGAGTGAATGATTATGAGTGCAATGAATATAGGTGTAACGATAGGGAGGTTTTTTTTTATTTTTTCCATAGAGATTATAAAATTACAAAAATGGTCATCATACCAATGGCAAGAACAACTAACATGATTATGTAGGGCAACAAATGAAAACTTTCATCGGCTGAAAGTGCCGGGTTTTGTTTTGCTTTTGATACCGCTACGGTTGGCGATGCAACTGAGTTCATAATGTTGGCCGCACCTTGTTGGCTGTCTGTGGTTTTGATTTTTACAGAGTTCTCTTCTTCGATGATCTTTCCATAAATTTGTTCATTGATTTTGATCACTACTTCCGAAAAATTCTTGTTATTCGAAATGTTTACTATTTTTGCAGGAATTTGTTTGATCGCGCCAGATTCATCTTTTAGTTCCAAAGTGTTAATGATGGAATCCGTGACTGCATCTCCTGGCACCAAACGAATGTAAACATTGTCTCCTGCTTTGAGTTCTACAAGAGGAACACCGTTGACCGGAGACAGTTGGAATTTGAATTGAACAATTTGTTTGTCAGCAGGAATTAAAAATCCAGAAGCTTGTGGAACAGGTGTTGGAGGAGGTGCTTCTTTTTTGGCAATTTCTTCCTCATCCACAGTGGTTTTTGTGATTTCACTTGGATCTATGAGTTCAAAATGGATTTCCACTTTGGGTTCCGAATTTCCAGAAGTCCTTTTGTGAATTTCGCTAAAAACAAAGTCCAATCGGTCTGTTAGGTTGTGATCCATATAGTGAAGGATCTCTTCCAAAAAACTTTCTGACCCAAATTTGGTTTTGATCAGCTCCTGGAGCGATTTGGTGATGTTTTTCTGTTGTTCCCCTTTGTAGATCACCCTCTGCATTCGGTTATAATAGTCCTGAAATGTCGACCGAACAGGCAAAAGGGATAGTGGGCTTGTACATGAAACTCCCTCAAACTTCACCGATTTGGTTTCAACCGGGTCAATGACAGCGGCAATCATGGTGTAGACCATATTGGCTTCGTCTCGAAGGTTTACTTTGACAGAATAATAGTTTGGTGTCTCAGGCATAAGGTTCTTTTTTGACAGTATCCATCTTTAGAAGAAAGCTGTCAAAAAGATTAGGTCATCATGGGAATTGTCTCTTTAATCACAATCCGTTACATCCGAGGGTCCAGAGTACTAGGATTCCTCTCTATCAAATCCAGGCTGTCGTTCATTGTTATGGCGGTCGGAGTGGGGCTTCTTGTCGTTGTCCTCTCCATTTTCAACGGATTCCAAAAACAAGTAAAAGAATCTCTCTGGCAAGGCGGACCTCATATCACGATTGAGAACTCTTATGGGTCAGGGGCCATTTATGATTATGAAAAGGTCATCGCTCACCTAAAGTCAGATCCGAAACTCGCTGAATCATTTGTTTCTGTGGAAGGAAACATAACGAGTCATGGACTCATTCAAAGTAATAATAACTTTAACCCTATTATGATTCGAGCGGTCCCCGTGGACTCCATAGAAAAATTAGTGGAGAATGGGTTACCAAATTTTCCAAGGATCTTACAATATGACCGAGACGAAATCCAGTCCATGAATACCAAAAAATTGGTAGTGGTTGGAAAGGAAATGAGTGCCATTTATGGGTATGGGCTCGGTCGAGAAATTACAATGGCTGTTCCTGGTGGAAGGTTTACTGTAGAACGTGGTGTTCAAGTCAACGTACAAACTTTCCGTTTGGTGGGACTTTTTAAAACGGGATATTATAATTACGATTCTAAATTTGTATTTTTGTCTCTCCCACAAGCCCAAGAATTTTTTAAAATGAAAGGGGCTGTCAACCAAGTTGCCATTAAGGTTCGTTCTCTTGATGATTTAAAAGTCACCAAACAAAGAATCTTATCCAGGTTAAATGAAGAAAATTGGAATCAGAAAATCCAAGATGAAACTTCCTGGTCAGTAAGAACCATTGCCGAAGAACAGGAAAACTTCTTAGCAGCACTTAGACTTGAGAAAACAATCATCTCCATCATCGTGTTTCTTTTTATCGTTCTTGCGGCGCTGGGAATGGTGGCAACAGTTCACTCACTCATTCGTGCGAAACGTAGATCCATAGGAACCTTAAAAGCACTTGGACTTGCCTCCAATGATATCCTTTTGATTTTTACACTGAATGCAATGATCGTGGGAATTTTGTCATCGTTAGTAGGTGGGATGACTGGAATCTTTATTGCTACCAAGTTAGAAGTCATCATCAATATTATTTCTGAAATCATTAATGGGATTGGTGGTTTACTAAACCCTGGAGATTGGGATCCTGTGGAACTTGTACCAAAAGATATTTATTACTTCGATCATATCCCCGTGGATATTGATATTTCCTTTATTTTTATGGTCACAACGGCAGCAACAATCCTCTCTGGACTTGCTGGTTATTTCCCGGCACGTATGGCGGCCAATTTAAATCCTGTGGATACAATACGAAATGACTAATATGAATGTAAAACCAACTGTTTCGGTTCGCAAGTTAGAAAAATACTATCAGGTTGTGGACAAAAAATACCATATCATCTCTGGACTAGATTTTGAAGTTATGCCAGGAGAAATTGTTTCTGTAGAAGGTGCTTCCGGTGTTGGAAAATCTACACTTTTGAATATTCTAGGTGCTATGGATTCGTTTGACGACGGTGAGGTGGAAGTTTGTGGTGTCAGCCTTAAGAATTTAAACGAAAAACAAAGAGAAAGTTTTCGTGCCGAAAAAATTTCTTTTATCTTCCAACAACATCTTTTGTTACCTGATTTTACTGCATTGGAAAATGTGATGATGCCACTTCTCATTGCAAGAATGAATCCAAGTTTGGCAAAACAACAAGCTACTGAAATTTTAAAAAAGGTGGGTCTTGGCGAAAGAACAGAAAGTTTTCCTTCTCAACTTTCTGGGGGAGAAAGTGCGAGAGTCGGTGTGGCAAGAGCTCTTGTGGGTAGAAGACAACTCATTTTGGCTGATGAACCCACTGGAAATTTAGACCGTGATAATTCACGCCATTTGATGGATCTTATCAAAGAACTTCAAAATGAATTTAAATTTTCTTTGATTCTTGTGACTCACGATTTGGAACTTGCCTCAATGGCACACAAACGAAATCGAATTGTGTCAGGACAGCTAACTCCCGTTACTTAAGATGAACTTTTGTCGTTTTTGCGGAACCAAAGAAATTCAGTTTCGTAAAAACGGCAAATTTGGTTGTGTTCACTGTATACAAGTTTTTGAATATCCTATCCTTCAAAAACCCAAAACCATCCCTAAAAATGTAATGGAAGGTTTAGAAAATTTTGTAAAAGAAAACTCTAAGTTTATCAATTTAATATCTTTTCGAACTCGTATTACAAGAAACTTAAAATCAAATCTGTTTCCATTTTACGATTCTATGATGACTAAATCCAAGCAGTTGTTAGCCGAGAATGGAGTGGATATTTGGCTATATCCTACTGGATTTTATCCATCAAATACTCTTCCCGAGAATTCTGAAAATAGGATGGGTTTCTATTTAGGTTCAGAAGACCATATTCGTTGGGAAAAAATGGTAACAGTTTTACACCGAATCCCACAAGAATCACGGGCGGAAAAGAAAACAAAAAATCAGATCTTTCGTTTTTTACTCCAAAAAACAAACTGGGCCGAATTGCCAAAGATAGGGTTTATTTCCTCTTGCCCTACCAATTTAGGCCTTGGAAGGCGAGACTCGATCCTTGTGGAATTGGATCCGGGAGTGAGTCCCAGGTTTTTTTCAATTTTGCAAACATTCTCTGAATTTGGTATAGAATTTGCTCCTTCCACCGATCATAGTTTTAGGAAGATCGGAGAAAACCCGGGTCTTGTCGTAAAAATCTCGTGGAAGAACGCTCGAGCGGTCCAAAAACGTCAGTTTTACAAAATTCTTGGTTTACGAGGCTCCCTTTAAACCGGTACGGTCATGATGGGAACGAGGACGTTCGTCTAATTAACAAAGGCAGGGTGCGGCATGTTGGAATTCACCAAAAGAGCAAAGAGAGTCATCAACGAAATCGCCCAAGATGAGGCTAAACGTTTAGGCTCCGATTTTATCGGTCCTGAACACATTCTACTTGGGCTTCTCCGGGAGGAGGACTCTGTCGCGATTAAGATTCTTACGAATCTAAACATCAATTTGAACGAACTCCGTAAAGAAGTCGAAAAAAGAACTCGTGAGGGTTCCGGTGCCTTGTTATTGGATGTAAGCCAAGGACAAGACAAATACCAAAAAATGATCGAAGTTTCTAAAGAGGAAGCAAAACGCCTCAAACATAACTATGTTGGAACAGAGCACATTCTATTGGCACTACTTCGAGATAACAATAATATTGCGGGCGGATCGTTATCATCGTTCAGCGTAAATTATAACGTCATTAAATCTGAGATTTTACGACTTTTGGGAGCACCACCATCTGGTGCCGTGGGAGCAGGTGCTACAGGAACACAATCCGGTCCACAAGGCCAAACACAAACAGCAGCACCGAGACAGGAAAAAAGTAAAACTCCTATTTTGGATGAGTTTGCACGGGACCTAACCCAACTCGCACGCGAGAAAAAATTAGACCCAGTGATTGGTCGTTCCAAAGAAATCGAAAGAGTCATTCAAATCCTCTCTCGTAAAACTAAAAACAATCCAGTTCTTGTGGGAGAATCGGGTGTGGGTAAAACAGCCATCGTAGAAGGTCTTGCCCAAGCCGTAATCGACAAGTTAGTTCCCGATTTACTTTTCGATAAACGAGTGTTATCTCTTGATTTAGCAAGTCTCATTGCAGGAACCAAATACCGAGGTGAGTTTGAAGAACGATTGAAAAAAATCATGAAAGAAATCGTTACTTCGCAAAACATCATTATCTTTATTGATGAGTTGCACACTCTGATTGGAGCAGGGGCTGCAGAAGGGGCTGTGGATGCGGCAAACATTCTAAAACCAGCACTTGCTCGTGGGGAATTACAATGTATTGGTGCTACCACCAATAACGAATACCGTAAATACATCGAAAAAGATTCTGCTTTGGAAAGAAGATTCCAGATGGTGAAGGTTCTTGAACCTTCCGTGGATGATGCAGTTCTTATCTTGGATGGTTTGAAAAAAGCATACGAAGCTCACCATAAGGTTCGTTATTCGGAAAAAGCCATTGAACAAGCGGTGAAGTTATCTCACCGTTATATCAACGATCGATTTTTACCAGACAAAGCCATTGATATCATTGATGAGGCTGGTGCAAAAGCTCGTCTTGCGAATTGCCAACGTCCGAATGAAATCAAAGAGATTGAAGAAGAAATCAAAGCTCTTTCGGTTAAAAAAGAAGATTTGGTTCGTAGCCAAGAGTATGAAAAAGCAGCGGCCGTTCGGGATGAAGTGAATCGTAAAAAAGGCCAATTGGAAGAAAAAACCAAACAGTGGCAAGAACGAATGGAAGGGTATGCTGTTTCTATTGAAGAAGAAGATATACTTTCTGTTGTGAGTCTTTGGACAGGAATTCCATTGAAAAAAATGGAAGAGTCCGAAAACACAAAACTTCTCAACTTGGAAGAAGACATCAAGTCACGTATTGTTGGCCAAACCGATGCTATTGAAAAAGTAGCTCGTGCTGTCCGACGTTCACGCACAGGTCTCAAAAGTGAAAAACGCCCTACAGGATCGTTTATTTTCCTTGGCCCAACAGGTGTAGGAAAAACAGAACTTGCGAAAGCTCTCGCAGAACAACTGTTTGGATCGGAAGACAATATGCTCCGAATCGATATGTCGGAATATATGGAACCACATGCAGTATCCCGTCTGATTGGAGCTCCTCCGGGTTACGTAGGATATGATGATGGTGGCCAACTCACTGAGTTTGTGAGAAGAAAACCATATAGTTTGGTTTTACTCGACGAAATTGAAAAGGCACATCATGACCTTTTCAATATCTTACTCCAAATTATGGAAGAAGGGAATTTAACTGACACCAAAGGTCGTAAGGTAAACTTCCGCGATACCATCATCATCATGACTTCGAACATCGCAGCGAAAGAAATTTCTAAAGGTGGGCGATTGGGGTTTGAAGACTTCGCAGAAGAAAGAGAAACTTACAAAGCAGAACAAGCAAGAGAACAGTTGAAAAAACATTTTAACCCAGAATTCCTCAATCGTGTGGATGAGGTGGTTTACTTTGCTCCTCTCAAAAAAGAAGAGATTGTAAGTATTGTGGATATTATGTTGAAAGACTTTAACAAACGTTTGACTGAAAAGAAGGTGCTTGTAGATCTTTCTCTTCCTGCAAAAGAACATTTTGCAACCATTGGATACGACCAAAACTATGGAGCCCGTCCACTACGACGTGTGTTCCAAAGAGAATTGGAAGATTATATGGCTGTGCAGTCTTTAAAAGGCGTTTATGATAACCCGACGAAGATTCAGGTAGACTTTGTGGAAGGAAAACTCGTATATTCGGAAACTCCTTGGTCTGATTACAAGGAAGCTCCGAAAAAAGATGATGGTTCTTCCCCAAGTACTGAGGAAAAAGATTTGGCTCTCGTTTAGAGAGCCTTTCGGACAGGCGAACGGAAATGGCTATCCTCATTCCCCTCGTCTTTCTGTTTTCTTATTTTTTTATTCGCAAGATTTGGTTCCAACTCCGAAAAATTCGAACCGTTGGAACCATCGAGCGGATTGAACTCGGTTATATTCGTCCTAACTTAATTCTCCCCGAAGTCAAAGTTTACTATAAATACTACTTTCAATCGGGATTGTATTTTGGATCTGGTTATCTCAATCTCTCCGATTTTCTCACCAATCAGGAATTTCACCTCCATTTGGGACCTGGTGAAAATCCAATTTTATATACCGAAGATTCAGAAATCATCACGGAAGAACATATTGAACATTACTTGCTTTCCAAGGGGGGCAGTGTTTTCCTATACCTGGACCCCATCGAACCTTACCATTCCAGGATTGATTCGGTTAATTTGAACTCCATTACAGTTCCCTCGGACCTTTTATGAAACATTTGATTTATACTTTTGCCGTTTTTTGTCTTCTCGTCACTTCCCTCCATTCTCAAGAAAAAGAACAAGTTGGTTCTGCTTACTTTCAAGCTGTGGATGAATACAAAGTAAAAAACTATAACAAGTCTATTGAGCTTGTAAAAAGTCTACTAGCCGATGGAAAATCTTCCTACGAATTTTATGCTTTACTTGCATTTAACTATGATAAGTTGAACGACTTTGAAAATTCTTATAAAAACATGTTGGAAGCAAGAAAACGCAAACCTGACGATGAAGACCTATTGCAAGCAAGTCTTGCGATTTTAACTCGCCACAAAAAATGGAAACCTGCCATTGAACTGGCAGAAAAAACCATCCCTTTATACCCACAAAATCCTGAAGTAAGATATTTTTATGCACTGGCACTTTCCGAAAAAGGTGCTTCCAAAACTGCGCTTTCTCAAATTGAAAAAGCTAAAGCAGGAAGTCCTAATGATTTTCGAATGTTGGAGTTGGAAGGGAAAATTTATTATAATCTAAAAAATTATGACAAAGCAGACGTTAGTTTAAGATGGGCATCTTCTTTAAATCAAAATTCTGCTGAAATTTGGAACAATTTGGCTCTCGTACAAGAATCATTATACAAATCAAATAAAAAATTGGGAAAAAAATCTCAGGCAAACACTTATTTGGCAGAAGCTAAGGATTGTATCCGAAAAGCTTCTGATTTAAATGGCGAAAGTAATACAATCAAAGAAAATTCTAAACGGATTGTAGCACTGAACGACTTGTGAAAATTAAGTTCCATACACTTGGCTGTCGGTTGAATTTTTTTGAAACCGATGGTATGTACTCTGTATTAAAAGATAAAGGTTTTTCTTTGGCGGAAGCCCAGGAAGAGGCGCAGTATATAGTTGTAAATACTTGTACGGTGACCAATAAAGCTGATGTAAAAAACAGAAACATCATTCGCAATGCCATCCGCACAAACCCTGGTGCGAAAGTTTATGTGACAGGTTGTTATGCGGAAACTGACAAAGAAATTTTACTCAATATCCCTGGTGTATTTGGTGTATTCGGTAATACCGAAAAAAGTTCTCTTCCTTATAAAATTTTAGAAGACTTTGAAGGAAAAGAAGTTTATCCAACAAAAACTCTGGATCGATTTTCTTATTCAGACGTACTTCCAGAAGGTCACACTCGTGCGTACTTAAAAATACAGGATGGATGTAATCGGAAATGTTCCTATTGTAAAATTCCTGCCGCTCGTGGTCTCGGTGTCAGTAGAAATTATAACGATATTTTAGATCAAGTTAGATACCTGCAAGACAATGGAGTTGGTGAAATTCAGTTAACGGGTGTTAATTTAGGCTGGTATCGATTAGAAAATGGTGAAAAAGGTTTTTTAAATCTTTTGGAAGATATTTTAAAGGTCTTAGAATACTCCCGGATCCGCCTTTCTTCGATTGAGCCGCCAGACGTAGGATCTGGTTTACTGGATTTGATGAAACATCCAAGGTTTTGTAAATTTTTGCACGTCCCCATCCAAAGTGGAAGCCGTAAGGTATTAAAAGATATGCGAAGGACCTACCATCCGGATGCATTTCGAACAAGAATTGAACTAGCAAAAGAGAAACTGCCTGGTTTATTTCTTGGAACTGATGTCATTGTGGGATTTCCTTCCGAAACAGAGGTTGAGTTTTCTGAAACCAAGCAATTGTTAGTGGAACTTGGATTTGCAAAATTACACGTATTTCCTTATTCTGTTCGAAAGGGAACTTCGGCTGAGTCCTTTGGAGATCCCATCCCAGGTGATGAAAAAAAACGCAGAGTGTTAGATTTGATGTCTCTCAGTTCGGAATTGCACACGAAGTATGCAGAGACTGTGATTGGAAAATCATACGAAGCCATACTTGAGAGTGATGGTCGGTTTGTGACTGACAATTATTTAAAAGGTAGAATCGCAGATCCTATCAGATTTGATACCTTACAAACGGGACAATTCGTAGATGTTAGGTGCTTGGAATATAAACCCGCAAAAGATAAAGAGGGTGAGTTTATTTTTGGATTGGCACTATAAAATCCATTAGAAAAAGAATTTCCAAAAACAATCAATTGGTTACGATAAGGTCAACATGGATCGTAAAAAGCTATATATTCTTGGTTTTATCGTTGTAATCGTTCTAATCCTTACTTCTGTTTGGTTCTTTCGAAATTCACAATCTAACCGATTAGGAATTGAAAGAGGTTCGTTAGTGGAAGCGGTATATGCCCTCGGCACTGTAAAACCGGTAGATAGTTTTATTTTAAAATTTGGAATTGCAGCTTCGGTTCGAGAAATTTTTGTAGAAGAGGGCCAAACTGTAACAAAAGACCAGGCTCTACTTGTCAATGATTCAGGAATTACTTTTCGATCTCCTTTCAACGGCACCTTAACTAAGTTAAATGTCGCAAAAAATGAAACCGCAATGCCCGGCCTCCCGATTTTAGAAATCCAAAACTTAAAAGAAGTTTATATTTCCGTTTCTTTAGATCAAGAATCTGCCTTACGTGTCAAACCAGGACAACTAGCCCAACTAAGTTTTGAATCCATACGAGGAAATGTTTATAAAGGAAAGGTTGAAAGGATTTATCCTTCTAACGGACAATTTTTAGTTCGGATCGAACCAAATGAACTTCCGCAAGGAATTTTACCGGATATGACAACCGATGTTGCCATCGAAGTTTCCTCCAAAGAAAATGTAATCTTAGTTCCGTTAGTTGCTGTAGACCGAGGAAAAATTACTCGGTTTCGAGATGGGAAACGAGAAAAAATTGAAATACGTATTGGAGCCATCAATTCAGAATATGGAGAGTTGGTTCAGGGAGATTTGAAAGAAGGCGACGAAGTTTTGGTAAAAAACTGATATGTTGTTTCTTGCCATAAGACAGATCCTTTCAAGACCACAACAATCCATTCTTACATTGATTGGGATCGTACTTGGAACCGCAGGTTATATTGTTTTCTCGGGTATAATGTTGGGGTTCCAAGCTGTCATTACAGATCAATTGGTGAACTCTGATGGACAAATCAAAATTTCGCCTAAGGATGAACTCATTACAGAACGAACCTTTGAGGATGTATTTTTTCAAGGGAAAGCCGTACGTTGGTTATCACCACCTTCCGGCAGAACCGACAATTCTCGGTTAACTAATGTTCTTGGTTGGATGGATAAATTATCCAACGATCATAGAGTTATTTCTTTTGCACCACAGCTAACCAAAGAAGTTATATTTGTAAATGGGAAAGCAACAGCTCCGGCAAGATTTGTTGGAGTTGATCCGTCGATCCAACCTAAGGTAACTAACATAAGTGATTATATAGTAGAGGGAAAAATTTCTGATTTATCTAGAGGGACATCTCTTGCTATTATGGGTGAAGGTGTTCTGAATAAACTTGGTGCAAAAATTGGTGATACCATTTCCGTCTACATCCCGGGAACTGAATTGATTCCGTTAAAAGTGGTTGGTATTTTAAGTACGGGGAATCGTTTGGTCGATGAAGTTACAGTTTATTCGTCGTTATCCACTGTCCAAAGTGTAACAAAATCAAGTGGAGAAATATCGCAAATTATTGTTAAGATAAAGGATATTCGCGCTGCCGCAGACATTGCTGCTGATTTTCGATACTTTAGCAAGGATAAGGTGGAAAGTTGGGATGAAGTAAATGCTAGTATCCTTCAGGTATTTAAAACGCAGGATATTGTAAGAAACTCAACAACATTTACAATCATTCTCGTTGTAGCTTTTGGAATTTATAATATTTTAAATATGGTTGTGAACCAAAAGAAAAAGGAAGTTGCCATCCTACGTTCTATTGGGTTCGACGAAAAAGATACAATCCAACTTTTTATATTCCAAGGATTGTTTTTAGGAACACTTGGTGCTGTCATTGGGATATTTGTTGGAATCTTAGGGTGTTATTACATAGACGGAATTCCCATTGGAGATCCGAAACAAAATTCCAAAGCTTTAATGAAAACAATGATGATTTCTTGGGACTGGATGATTTATGTAAAAGGTTTTTCCATCGCTGTTCTTAGTGCATCGATTGCGAGTTATATTCCTGCACGTATGGCAAGCCGTCTTTCTCCTGTAGATATTATCCGAGGGGCAACTTAAATGTTAGGAATTGAAGCCAAACATATTTTTAAATCCTTTGGAGAACCACCGCAAGAAGTATTAAAAGATGTTTCCTTAGAAATTGATGTTGGTGATTTTGTGGCTCTTACTGGAAAGTCGGGTTCCGGTAAGTCTACTTTACTTTATATTATAAGTGGTTTGGACAATCCAACGAGTGGAGATGTCAAACTGAATGGAAGTTCCCTTCTCGGAATGGGAAGCCAAGAAATTCATGCCCTAAGAAATTTATCGATAGGATTTGTTTTTCAGTTTCACTACTTACTTCCTGAACTTACTGGTCTAGAGAACATAACTATGCCTGCTAGAAAAACAGGATCACATAAAGTCACGGAAGAGTATGCCTTGCATTTAATGGAAAGTTTTTCTGTTTTACATTGTAAAGATAAGTTCCCAAGTCAGATGTCAGGTGGAGAAGGACAAAGAGTTGCCATTGCACGTGCCCTTGTCCAAAAACCAAAATTTCTTTTTGCAGATGAACCAACTGGTAATTTAGATACTGCTAACGGTGATAAGGTGATGGAGATATTCAAACGTATCAACAATGAGGATGGCACTACGATTCTTTTTGTGACACATGATCCTGATTATGCTGGCCTTGCGAGTCGCAGAGTCCATATGATTGATGGGAAAATTGCAGAAATTTCCTAGAAATTCTGTTATATTGTCTTAAAACCGATTCTATAGCAGATATTTTCCAAAAAAATTAATGAATTCGAGAGTTCATAACCGACCTTGGCATAAGATATGTTTGAACACTTTGAAACTGACGCCATCCGCATCCAAACCAAACGAACTGGGGAAAAGGAACATTCCACCCCGCTATTTTTAACTTCCAGTTTTGTTTTTGATGATGCGGAACATGCAAGGGCACTCTTTGCAGAAGAAGTCACTGGCAACCAATACACTCGATTTTCCAATCCCAATACTACTGAACTAATCGATAAACTTTGTTCTTTGGAGCATACGGAAGATGGAATTGCGACTGCATCTGGAATGTCTGCTGTTTTTACCTCTGTGTTTGGACTAGTGAAATCTGGAGATCATATTGTATCGGCACGTGCAATATTCGGATCTACTCATCAAATATTTGCAAATATACTTCCACGATTTGGGGTCACCACTACTTATGTTGACATCAACAAACCAGAGTTATGGGAAGAAGCATTTAAAGAAAATACAAAAATAGTATATATTGAAACACCTTCTAATCCAGGTTTGGATATTGTCGACTTAGAATGGGTAGCTGCGTTATGTAAAAAGAAAAAAGCCATTCTAATTGTTGACAATTGTTTTTGTTCCCCATATATCCAAAGACCAGCTGACTTTGGAGCAGATGTTGTGATTCATTCTGCTACCAAGTATTTGGATGGACAAGGTCGTGTGATTGCTGGTGTTATCTTAGGAAAAAAAGAATACATCCAACCGATCCGTTACATGGCCCGTAATACAGGTCCGGCATTGTCACCTATGAATGCATGGATTATTTCGAAGAGTTTAGAGACATTGGCTGTTCGTATGGATAGGCATTCAGAAAATGCAATGAAATTGGCTGAGTTTTTAGAACAGTCCCCTGATGTAGACTTAGTTCGTTATCCATTCCTACCAAGTGACCCTGGTTATGCGATTGCTAAAAAACAAATGAAATCGGGTGGGGGAATAGTTTCCTTTGTGATTAAGGGCGGAGTGGAGAGAGCAAGAAAATTTTTAGATTCTTTGAAATGGTTTTCTCTTACTGCTAATTTGGGGGATACTCGAACCACTGTAACTCATCCTACTTCTACAACTCATTCAAAACTTACGGAAGCAGAAAGACTGGCAGTTGGAATTATGCCTGGTCTAATCCGAGTTTCTGTTGGTTTAGAGCATATTGATGATATCATTGCGGAAGTAAAACAGGCACTTGCCAATTCAAAGTAAACAATAAATAACGAGAGTTCTTTTTTTCAAGCAGGGACTCTTGTAAAAACCTTTTAGATTCTACAGTAAGTTTTGTAGCATTTATTGACGACAGTTGTTCTTCAAATTGTCGTACGTATTGTTCGTCAGGATCTACTACGATTTCCCATAAAAATTGATGTACCTTATTTTCTTTTGGATCGTAATCAAAAATTACTTGGTGCGATTTTTGAGGTTTGATTCTTGAATCTATATATTCTTCGGTTAAACTTGTATTAACAATTCTACCAATAACCGATTCCTCAAGAAGAACTGGTTTTGAGTTATGATTAAAAATTGCAAAAAAACGTAAGTAAACTTTCGGAACGATATACGTCGGAAACTCATGACCAACATTAATGGATTTCAGTTCGGCTTCTATATGATAGATTCCATTCTTTTCTGTAATTTTCCATGTAGGTAGTAGAGAATTTTGCACAAACGTCTTATCGTGAATACCTTTCCACGAATGTTCTCTATCAGGCATATGGCAGTTTTGGCACTGAATTCCCTGTTTTGCAAAGGGACTTTTTTCCCATTCGGTATAAACTTCCATTAGCTTTTTCCCATTGAGTCTCTTCCCATTTGGTTTACTTTCGTGACAGGACTTACAAAATGCGGAGGATTCAAATTCAGTTTTAGCAATGTACCCGTTATGTGGTAAATTCTTACTCGATAGTTTATCTTTTGTATTAGTTCTTGGCGGAGGACCGTATCGAACTTGATTTCGAATATGGCAAGAGGCACAGAGAATCGAAGGGTTTGAAATTCCATAGGGAAAATTGTGGGCTTTTGAATTGAGAATTTCCTCAGATTGAAATTCTATCGAAAGCTCTGATTTAGTTTCTGGTAAAGGAGAGTGACACTGGAAACAAGATCGGTATTCTTCGGAAGATAGAATTTCCTTTTGCCATAAAAATCCTTTGCCGATAGACTTTGAGTGAAAACTTTCTTTCCAATTTTGATACTGTCTATTGTGGCAAGTCTGACAAGCATTAGGTTCTAAGTTTTTTTCTAAAACAGAGAAATGTTCGGGAGGTAATCCTTGGACTTCGATGGCATATTTCCAATGTGAGTCTAAGAAGTTTGAATCCAAACAACTTACGAAGTTTGTCATAAAAACTAAAATAACCGTAAGTTGAATGGATAAAAGTCTCATACGTAAAATTTGCTTATTGAATTATCCGCCGCAAGCATTTCCTCCACCACCTGTAGGAGCACCGCCACCCCCTCCGGATGACCCAGAAGTTGAAGTTCCCCTTAAAAATGATTTATCTTCCGTTCTGAGTTTGTTGGAATTTTTTACAAACTGTCTAGCAACATCCAGTTGGTAATTGGGAACGTTCGCATCTGCATTAGGCGTATTACTTTCTGATAAAGTTGCAATATCGGTACGCCAATATGAAGCGGGTTGTGAGATGGCGCTCGGACTTGATCCAGAAGATGGAGACCGTAAACCAAGAGCACCAAATTGTTTCCATCCACCTTCGTATAATCTTGTTGGTTTACCAAGAATTTGGTGTACAACAAACCAAACAAGGGAACCCTTTGTGGCATCTTCCCCATATACAAAAATTTGTTTATTTGAAGAGTAACCAGTATTATTCAAGTAACTTTGTAATTGGTTAAATGATTTGAACTGGAACGTAGTTCCATCATACAAATCTGTCGGTACCAAATTTGTTGAAGATTTGATTCGACCTTCATAAGTTACGAGGCAAGTATTTGATACCAATGTAGAATTTGTTTTTGTGGTGCAATTTGTATACTTAGATCCCGAAGCAGTTGAGCTTGCTGTACCGGTAAAAGATGCATTTGGTCTTCCATCTATGATTTGAAAACCTCCCGCTGGAATTTGGTCAACTTCTTCCAAATTGGTATTTCCGCCTTTGATTGCATGTATCAAGTCACCAATCGTCAGTTGTAACACTGTGTGGTCACGAAAAAGATTTTTGATATTACCAGCACGATTACTATTTGCATATGTGTAGGAGGGAGTTGTAAATAAAGTTCCAGCTGTTGTTAAATCTGCTATGGAACCATTTAAAACTGCTAATCTTTCTTTTGGGAAACCCCAGTATAACAAAGAGTAGTATGCAAATGTAGCAGAGGAAAGGTTGGCTAAGGAGGAAGTGTCACTGGCAAAAACTATATAATCTATTGCTGGATCAATGCCGTAGATAGAAAAAAAATCCGATATTTTTTTGCCTTTCGGAACAACTCCATCAATTGCTAGCACTCCATCATCTCTGACATCAGTGAGTAGTTCTTGGAAGTTAGAGACCGGATAAGCAAATGTCTGATTCCCATCGAAAAAAACGTAACGTCCACTTCCGCCAGATGTTTGTACTTGGAAAACGACTAGGTTTCCTGAAACTCCTGATGGCCGATTGTTTTTCCAATTTGATAAAAACTTTGCAAATTTACTTGAGGTGATTAGTCCACTTTCATTTAGATTGTAATCTGCATTCGAGAGAGTTGCCAATTCCGCAGGAGAATACACACGAAATAAAAAAGGCGTTAAATCAATTTTCAAACTTTGCGGAAGAAATAAATATTCCGGTAATCCTTTGCAGCCAATCATTTGAATGAATAGAATCGTAAGAATTGTTATGTATTTTAGTTTCATTGTGATACCTCAAAGATTGTAAGGAAGTGTAACGGCAAATCCCACAGTTTTTAATTTTGCTGTGTTATATCCAGCAATAGTTTCTGAATAGAAGAGGGTGTAAAAATTTCCGAAACTATCTGAATAACTTAAACCTACTTCTGCATTGTGAAAACTTTCTTTTCTACCCCAAGCTGGCCGTTCATTTTGTACGTATACATCGTAAGGATTGATTCCATACAAAGATGGTTGTGGGTAACGAACTAAATTTAATGGTGGCTGTTGCCTTGGATCAGCATAAGCATAACCACCTTGACCTACTTGGCCACGCATACCTACGGTTATAAACAAAGACTCAAAAAACCGTTTGTAAAATGCTCCATAATAAAGAATATCATCGGGAACGGGATTCTCTCTTTTTCGATAAGAAAATTCCCCCAAAGATCCAAGACCCCAAACACCAAAATCTTTTGCTAAGTAAAGATTTATTTCTCCTCCACTGGCACCATCGCCAAGAGATTGAGGATTTCGATCATAATCACCACGTTTGATTCCACCGACTCGTAGTGAAATTGTTGGCATCCATCGGTATTTGGAATCAAATTCGTCTAAAATTTTATAACGAATTCCAAACCTTGTATCCATAAATCCGTATTTATCAGGGACTTCCGGCGTTTGTTGTAATCCTAAATATCGATTAAAAATTTTATGGCGACCTAATTTACCAAATCCAAAGGTTAAGTCGGCGGTAAGTCTATCTGTTATCCCATATTCTAATGCTAAGTTCGCAACCGACAAACGAACGTTATCGTCATACTTTGCTTTTTGACCTGCTAAGAATGCACCATCATACTCAGAGTGTATAAATACTGGGCGTACCCAAAGTTGTCTTTCGTAAGGTGCCCATGCCTGCTGTGCATAAACTCCTGGCGTAACAATAAAGAATAAAACAGATATGAATTTTGAGAAATTTAAGAAAGATTTCATTGTTTATTCCTTCTTTTTCTCTGGTAGTTTTACATTGAATCTTACTTGAATAAAGTATTCAAGGGCTTGTAATTGTTCTTCAGTGAGTTTGCCGGCGAAATCAGGAAGGTTAACTCGTCTTTTTTCGGTATTCGGTAAACTTCCTTGTAAGTATTCCAGCCGTTCTTCTTGATCGATTTGTTTAATATTTGTTTGTTTTTCTAACGTAATATCTTGATTATAAACTGCTTTTCCTAAGTGGTATTTTTCTCTGTCTTGGCCTTGTGGTATATTTGCGATTCCGCCACCACCAATACCGCCAGATGCGTATACACCTGTTATTAATAATAAATTAAGGATTAATATTTTAATTAACTTCTTCATATAACTTTCCCTGTTGATTTTTTTATATTTTTTAATTGATAAAGAGGAATGATGGACATTCCTCTTTATTCAAAATACTTTAACGTTTGTAAGCTTTGTCTTCCTCGATGATTTTTCTTGTCGTTGTTGCTGAAATATTTAGATTTGTTGGTAAACTTGTATCAACGTCTCCCGCAACATTATAAGTGATTACTTCGGAAAGTTCAGGTATGTCCGTTCTGAAGGGTGAGTCAGGAGGCAGTTTAGGAGCAGGTCCTCCACCTGTTAAACTTCCCCATTCAATCCAACTTCCATCATAGTATGTTGATGGATAACCTAAGATTGCAATGTAAGAGAATCCAGTTACCTGAGATCTATTGTTAGTTCGGCAAAGTTGGATTGCAGTTTGGCCTACCTGGTAGCCTCTAGTGTCAAAATATGCTTTTAGGTCGGCTTTTGATTTAAATCTATGTTCTGTATCCAAAAGTCCAGTCCAAGGAACATCTTTGGCTCCTTTAATTCTACCTTCGAAACCTACATACTTTCCAGCAGTTTCTGATTGTGTACTTTTTATGGTTCCATTGTATTCGGCAGCACTTGCCGAAGACCTTGCATCAGATACAAAGATACTAGAAGTTAGACCTGGAATGGTAACATTGTTAGGTGCCTTTACGGCTTTGATAACATCTTCTAAGGGTAGCATTAAAATGGTATTGTCGACTCTCAAACTCTTTACACTGTAGCGATTGTTATATCCTGGTGGTGTGTTTGTTGTAGAGCTAAAAGGAACAAAATTCCCATCAGTATCAATGAGTCTCGGGAGAGTTCCGTTTAAGAACGCAAGGTTTTTATGATCGAATCCCCAATACCGAAAGGAGTAGAACGCTCTTAATGTTCCTTGTACATGGTTTGCTGCATCAGCAGTAGATACTAACACAACTAAATCATTAGCAGGATCGATTCCATATTGATTTAGGATTTTGTCGATATGAGCTCCATCAGCTATGATAGAAATTGTATCTGCCAGTCCATTGTTTCTTTTCTGGCTAAAACCATCTCCACCATCAAGGGCATTGGCACCACTTGCAAAATTGAAGGAATACACTACCACATCGTTTCCGTTTCCTCCAATGTATTCTTTCCCTGCTTGTGTACCAGTTCCACCTGTTCCTCTTGGATTAACTCCATTTTGTAAGATCACAAGCTTTCCGTTGATCCCAGAGGGTTTCGATCCGGACCAGTTGTTCACCCATTTACCTAATGTGGAGGGAGTGATGAGACCGTATTCGTTTAGGTTGTAATTTTCATTCGATTCTTTTGCTAGTTCAGCAGCAGTATTCACTTTTATGCCGGAGGAAAGGGCAAGTGCAGCTAACAGTAAGTTTTCGATATCTTTATTCTTTTTTGCCCCACCGCAGGCTCCTATGAACCCCGCGGTAATTAGAGCAATCAATTTGTAAAACAGATTGGTTTTCATTTTTAAATCCTTAGATTGAATTCCCGTTTTTTCTCTGTAGGGGTTGCACCAGAGGCAAAAACATGGTAAGGACAATCTTATAAGGGGAGGAAAATCAAAAAACAGATAATCTTATATATTGAACATTTAATCCTATATAGCGTATAAAATATTCTCGAGATGCCCACTACATTGGTGGGTAGCTCCTTTGATGGAAAACGAATCTGTTGAAAAAGGTTAACCTCGTTTACCTAGCCTTTTTGGAGGCGATCCAAAGGAATCGTGACTCCTCTTTCAACTCATTTTCTAAAAATTCTAATTCTGCTATAGGGAAAAAGGCACTATCCGCTGGTTCCAAAACCATATCTTTTGTTTTTAATTTGATTCTAGTTTTTCCCACAACCTGATAAATTTTAATATCAAAGGCAGATGGTAAGTGACTAAATTGGGAAACTTTGCCAATGGCTAACTTCCATTCAACGATACTTAATCTATCTCTTTCCTCTTGGTAAAAAACCCTTGATTCTGCTGTATTTTTGGGAGAAATCCATTTTTTTCCCTCACTGGCTCCGATAAAACGCGGAGATTGGGCAAACAAATCTGGTATCATTTCACCAATGGGGATTCTTAGTGATTTTGATAACTTCCAAAGAATTCCTATACTTGGGGTGGTTTTACCAGATTCAATAAGACCTAACATTCCTCGGCTAACAGTAGAAAGTTGCGAAAGCTTTTCCATTGATAATCCGAGCTCAAGTCTTCTTCTTTTTAAGGTTTCCCCAAGAACAACTGTTAGAACTTCATCTACATTTCTATCGTTTTCGGTTGCGGCCGAAAAACTTTCAAGTTCTGTTTCCATACCCAATACTTCCCTTTGGGGCTATGTTTGATATATTGGATATTTTGTAAAGTAAAATGAATATTTGCTTGAAATGCCATAGGAGGCAGATTAGGGAGATTGTAACTTCTAGAAGGAGGATAGAGTCGGGGATTTCATAAAAATAGGTAAAATCATATCCTAAACGAACCTTGGTGAAATAGGAAAACTGGGGTAGTGTAATCAAAATCCAAGGAGATAGGTTCTCCGATTTGGATAGGACTAGGAATGGAACAAGAATTAAAAAATACCACGGGTTATATACCGGTAATAAAGTTAAGAATAAATAACCAAACAGAAAGTATAAATCTAATTTTCTGGCAGTAAAAAGAAAGTTCGGGAGACGTTTTTTTTTCTCGAGTGAAATCCAGATAAAGACACTAACGGTAATTAGTTGTAATAGGAAAGGAAATGTTTTTAAATCAGTAATTCCAAATATTCTCCAAAAAGGTTCGTAAAACTGATTAAATTTAAAATTACCTCCAAACTTATATAAATTTGAGATTCCAAAGTCGATAGTATTTGGAAAAATAAAGTAATAGATAAGATAAAAAATTAAAAAGCCGGCAAGTCCAGAGAACAGACTTAGAATCCATTTGGTCCATTTTTTAAAATTAATTTTATGAGTGGTCGAAAATAAAAATAGAATGGATAGTATTTTAATATGAATTACTAAACCTAATAGAAATTTTGCACTTACAAATTTTTTTTCTCTGAGAAAGCTAAAATAAATCCACATTAGAGAAAGAATTAATATTTCAAAGTGAAGGTTGATATAAACTTCTTTAATAAGAACTGGGAATATCCAGTATAATAATCCAGATTTATTAAATTTTCCTTTCGAAAAAAAAAGAAAACTAAAAGTTTCAAAAACAAGATAACTCAACTTCAATAAGAACCCAGAAAAACCGAATGAAAATAAGGCAAAATAGAGTAAAACGAAAGGACTATAAATAGTAGTCCAATCAGGATGATTGATCTGTGATAAAATTTCGATTTCCGATTCGTTTAAATTTAATTTTTGAAAGTAATCTAATGGAGCAATTTGATAAGGTGACATCCCGCTTCGGATTAAATTGCCTTCCCACAGATACCTGGTCCAATCGTCTTCCCAAATTGGTGGAAAGAAGAAACAAAGGATTCGTACAATAAACCCAAGAAGAAAAATTTGATTTTTATATTTTTTAAAGAAATCTTTGGGAAAGGTTACCATCCATAAAAAAAGAATGGTAACCGAAGAGAAAATTATGAATGCAATCCATTGTTGCAAAGTCTTATAACAAACTATTTATTGAAGGTAAGATGATTACATCTTTCACAAATTTCTTCTGGAATCACTCCCAGTTTCATCAGCAATCCAAATGCGAAACAACCTGCACACCAACCTAAGAAAGATTCTAAAGAAGCAAAGAAAACCAAAGTGGCAAGAGTGATTTGGTAAGCTAACGAAAGCCCTAAAGTAAAGAAGATAAATGCACTCGTGCTAAATAAAAATCCAATCAATTGTGCAAATCGTTTTGGTGGTCCCGCTGCACTAACAAAAGATATACCGAGCCAAGGAACGAGGTATCGTGATGTTAAAAATGCAAATGGTTCAAACTTAGGCCCGTAACTTAGTCTCAGTGCAAAACCAAAAACAAGTAATCCAAGTATATAGGCGTTGGGAAATAAAATTGCAAGAACTCCAAGGAACACGACGGAAGAGGCGACAATCCTCGTGACATTTTCATTGACCACATCCGGATAATATCCTATTTTCATATTGCCCTCCATTTGCTTCCAAAATACGGAGTGATATGTTTTTAGCAAGAAAAATTCGCTTTCTTGGATGAAATGTTTATTTTATTGACGAAAATTCGTCTTAAAAGAGAAGGTTTGTGAAATTGGGAGGGAGACTTTATGAAAATCATTCGTGGGTATGGGATTTTTCTTTTTTCTATTTCAATACTATGGGCGTTTTGGCTTCAATTAAGCGCAGGGCCTCACGGCTCATCTTCGCAAAAAGAGGAAGCACCCTGGTTTTTGCCTGCAGATTTGGCACTAAAACCTTCCCAGTACACAATCCTTGATACTAGATCTTACCTTCGTCGCTTAAAAAATAAAATTCCCGGATCAAAATACATATCTTGGGAAGATCTATCTCGAAGTGACCTCCCACATAAAGGAGAACTTTTAGAATTAAAGATAGTTCGCAAAAAAATTAGTGATTTAGGTATTAAAGAAAAAGACTATATACTTGTGTTAGGTGATGGAATCTCTGGATGGGGAGAAGAGGGCCGCATTGTTTGGAGTTTGCGTGAAGCAGGTTTTTATAATTCCTACTGGGTTGAGGGAGGTTACTCTGCTTTTGAAAAAGAGTTTCAGAAAAAATCAAACAACAAGGGAAATAAGGAAATTAACTTAGATAAGTCTAACAATATGAATATGCGATCAACGGCAATTCGGAAAGAAGAAATTATCAAAGGACTATCGACCCAGAAATTTCAAATCCTGGACACAAGGGAACCGAGGGAATTTTCCGGGGCCACTCCTTATGGAGAATCCAGAGGAGGGCATATTCCTGGTGCCAAATCATTATTTTATCAAGACTTGTTTGATGCAAAAGGAAATATAAAATCAAAATCGGAAGTAGAAAATTCTCTGAAACAATTAGGTATTCAAAAAGAGAAACCAATTGTAGCCTATTGTACGGGTGGTGTTCGTTCTGCATTTGTTGTTGGAATTCTTCGTACTTATGGTTATAATGCTTATAATTATGCGGGTTCTATGTGGGAATGGTCTCACGATCCAAAACTTCCTTTGGAAACTAATCATTGAAGCGAACGATTTACATTTCCTTGTTATTCATTCTAGTTTTAGGGATAAGTATATATCTTTATTTTAACCAAAGGGTAGTTGCCATTGAACAGGTGTTCCCTGGTAAAATTTGGGCAAAACCTATCGAGAATCTCCCCAATCTAAAAGGTGTAGGGGCACCAACGGCAAAAAAATGTGGAGGTTGTCATACGGAAATTTATGACGAATGGAAACTTTCGACTCATGCGAATGCACTTTCTGACATCCAGTTTCAATCGGAATTAGCAAAACCGAGTTCACCAAAATGGATTTGTTTGAATTGTCATATCCCCGTTCAAAACCAAAGAGAAACCATCATCACGGGCTTAAAAAATGGCGATTATTTTCGTCCGGTAGAAATTCCTAATCCAAATTTTAACAGTGAAATGCAGTCAGAAGGAGTCACTTGTGCTACCTGCCACGTACGTGTAGATTCGGATTCTAAGGAAAGTTATGTGATTGGGGGAACGGGTGGAACGACTCCTCCCCATCCAATAAAAATCGATCGAAAACAGTTGTTAAATCGTTGTTACGATTGTCATAACGAGGCCTATACCTTAAATGAATCACTAATTTGTTCTTTTCAAACGGGCACTGAGTTAATTGCTACAAAATCAAATGAATACTGTTCTTCCTGTCACCAACCAGAAGTTCGTCGGTCATTTGTAAAACCTTCTCTAAATAAACCTATAAGGACAGCGCACAAACATGGATTCATTGGAGGTGGTGTTCCCAAATCTTTTGATTTGTATAAAGACCAAATTAGATTGGGTTACAAACCGGGCATTGTTCTTTCTGATTTAAAAGTAGAAAACAACAGAATTGAAGTTTTACTTAGAAATTCCAATGCTTCGCACCATGTCACTACGGGAGATCCGGAAAGGTTTTACCGTTTGATCCTTGTGGGGATCGATCCATTGGGAAAAACTATTTATAAAGAAGAAACCACCATTGGGCAAGAATGGTCCTGGTCTCCGGTTGCAAAAAAGGTGAGTGATAACCGAATTCCTTCTGGTAAAAGTTTTTTGTGGAAAATAGAATTACCAAACTTACCAATTGAAACATTACAATTTCAAACAATTCATGTCCGATTGAAAAATAATACTTCCGACTATATGATTCAATCTTCCGGTTACGTATCTGCACCTTATAAAGAAAGAGTAGAAAAAATGAAAGAGTTATACCCTCATAGTTCTTTAGTGATTGAATCAAAGTATCAGTTGAAAACCAAATCTAGGAAAGACACTCCTCTAGAAGAATTATTCGAAAGAAATGTCCATAGAAAAGGTGAATAATGTTTTTTGTATCATACCCGCACGTGATGAAGAGGAAGGCATAGAACGTGCGTTATCTGGCATTATTTCTGGATCTGGTTTGTCAAAATCCAATTTTATTATCGTAAATAATGCCTCTAAAGACCAAACAGCAAATATTGTAAAAAGTATGGGTTTTTTCTGTCTAAATTGTCCCGAAATTGGATATGGAAATGCCTGTTTATTGGCTTTGGATTGGATCAAAAACTCTAATGTATCTCCAGACTACATACTTTTTTGTGATGCCGATGGTTCTGATGATCCATCTGATATTCAGAAATTGATTCAGGTCATTCAGGAGAGCGGTGATGATTTAGTGATAGGTTCACGAACTTTAGGGGAAGTTGAGAAAGGTGCTCTTTCTCCAATCCAAATCTTTGGGAATGCCTTGACTTGTTTTTTAATTCGTATTTTTTTTCGCCGTAAATTTACAGACATGGGACCACTCCGAATCATTCGTTATTCTTCTATTTTGCAGTTGCAGATGGAGGATCCTACTTGGGGTTGGAATATTGAAATGCATGTAAAGGCTTTACAATTTGGACTTGCCATTCGTGAAATTTCAGTCAATTATCGAAAACGTTTTGCAGGTGTTTCGAAAATATCAGGAACTTTATCCATGTCCATTCGAGTTGGCATAAAAATATTATACACTTTTTTTCGGTTAATTCTATTTCGTGTTTATCAAAAATAATCTAATAAAACTAATCCTAGGAATATTGTATCCTTTTATTTTATTTGCTTCCTCTCACTGGGGAAGTAGAGATGAACTAATTATCATACTTGTTATTTCCACTGTTTTGCCATTATATTTTTACTTTTTATCAGCTTCTCTCTCGTTGTTTGGAAATCGTTTTTACTATTTGTTAGGTTATTCTTTTTTGTTACGTATGGTGGTTCTTGGTTCACAAGCCGTTTGGAGTGATGATATATATCGTTATCTATTTGATGCCAAATTTTTTTTAGAAGGATTGTCTCCTTATTTATATACTCCTGCAGAAGCTATCAAATTCATTCATAGTTCTCCATTAGAATTGGAGACACTTTTATCCAAAATGAATAGCCCTCATTATTTTTCCGTTTATCCACTGTTAATTCAATGTTTTTTTTCATTGGGAACTTTGTTTGGTTCTTTATTTGGCAGTAGTTATTTGGGAGTCCAAATTTTAATTTTCTTTGTTGATGTAATGAATTTGGTTTTAATCAGAAAATTATATCCGCAAGCTAGTTTTAGCTCTTATTGGTTGTATTTTGGAAATCCAATTGTGATTATAGAAGGAATTTCTCAAATGCATCCGGAAGTATTGTTAGTAACTGGAATTTTACTTCTTTTGATGTCTCGTTTTGTTAGTCATAAAATCATTTCATTCTTTTTGTTAACGCAGCTAAAATTCAATGCCTTTCTTTTTATTTTAGGGTTTCGATGGAATCGTAGTTTATTTGCTAAGTTAGTTGTCGCATCTTGTTTTTCTCTTTTATTATGGAAGGTGACAGTCTTTTCTGATTTAGGTTCCCAAGGGTCTTCGGGGATTGGACTTTTTTTTCATTCTTTTCGAATTGCGGGAATGATTGAACCTCTTTTCTATTTTATTTTATTACCCTTTAAAGTAGAATATCTTTCAGGTGTTCTTTCATTCAGTATTCTTTGTTGTATCTATATATACTGTTTTAAAAAGGAAATCATATCCCGGCTAAACTTTGGAAACCGTTTACTATTCATTTATTCTTTATTCCTTTTCTTTTCGCCGGTGATCCATCCTTGGTATTGGATTCCTTGGATTCTTTTAATGGTAGGAAATGAGAAAATGGAAACACTAGTAACCATCATTTCTTTTTTAAGTTTATTTTCTTATGGTTTATACGTTTCGAAGGATTTTGTCTATATTCACTGGCTGGTTTCTCTTTTAGTTTTAGGTTATTATGGGAAAAAACAAATTAATTATTTTTGCAAAACAACCTAAGTTAGGGAAGGTGAAAACCCGCCTTGCATCCACGATTGGGGACGAAAAAACTCTTAAAATTTATTTTGAGTTACTAGAGTTTACAAAGAATGTAACTTCTGTTATTGATGCGGAGAAGATTGTTTATTGGGACGAGTTAAGAGATGACCATCCCAATGAATTTGAATTTGGATACCAAAATAGAATCCAAACAACAGGAGAACTTGGGTTTAAAATGGAAAATGCATTTCAAAATGAATTTAATCTCAGTGCCAGAAAAATTGTCATTATTGGAACAGATTGCCCTTACTTAACTAAGGATATATTTGAAGTTGCTTATTCAGAATTAGATCATGTCGATTTTGTGGTGGGTCCGGCACTCGATGGTGGGTATTATTTACTCGGAATGAAGGAATTTTCTCCTTTTATTTTCCATTCCATTCCTTGGAGTACGAAAGATGTATTGTCTTTAACCATCGAATCGATTAAAAAAAACAACAAAACATTTACTCTTCTTAAGGAACTCTCTGATATCGATGATATCAATGATCTAGAACAATGGAAAACAGGGATTTAAGGAATTTGTTGGATTTTGATATCGACTCGCCGATTCAATGTTTGGTGTTCTTTTGTTAGATTGGTCAATTTCGAATTTCCATAAAAGAGCCTTCTGATTTGTATTGGCTCTACAAAATGGATTAAAAAGAATCGTTCTACTTCCAAAGATCGTTTTTCGCTAATCGCCAAGTCTTCTTTTGCATTTTTTCCTTCGTTTGCATGTGCTTGGATATACACTTCATAGTTTCTGTTTTGATTCAGAAAATCCGCAAAACCTTGTAAACGAACCAAGTCGGCTTTTGCTATTTGGGAAGATTGTTTGGAAAAATACAAAGTGAAGGATTTTTCATCTGCAGCCGGTTCAGTTTTCTTATATGGATTTTCGAAAACCACACCTTCTTGTCCTATTAGTCCTTGTGTGAACAAAAAATATTGAACAGTGTAAGTTAACAGAAGTAAACGGAGACCTTTGTTCAGATTTAGGTAGAACATAGTCTAATCATCGGATGGTTTAAAAAGTTTCCGTATGATAGATTTTAAAAATATGATTGAAATATGTCCCTTCCAATTATTTTTCAAGTGGAAGGTGTATAAATGAAACTAAAAGATTTGGCTGAACAACTAGGTGCAAGTTTCACCGGCTCTGGTGATTTAGAAATCAACGGTATCAAAGATTTGGAGCATCATACTCCAGTCGATCCCAGCAGTATATATTATGTTGCTTCCAAAAAATACTTAGCCAAACATAAAAAAGCATCTGATGTCAAAATAGCACTTACCATTGATTCTTTGGCGTCTCAATTTCCCAATGCCATCATCATCCCCGAAGAAGGTTCTAAAGTAAAATTCATTCAGGTTGTTTCTTTATTTGAGAAAAAACCAAAATATAACGCTACGATTTCAGAGAAAGCGAGCATTCATCCTACCGCCAAACTGGGAAAAGATGTTACGATAATGGATTTTGCAGTAATCCAAGAAAACGTTGTGATTGGAGATCGTGCTGTTATTTATCCAAACGTGGTTTTGGAATCCAATGTGGAAATTGGAGAAGAGACAGTTTTAAAATCAGGAGTAGTCGTGTATTACAACTGTAAGTTGGGGAAACGAAACTTAATCCATTCGAACACAGTCATTGGTGCCGATGGGTTTGGTTTTTATGATTATGCAGGCGTAAGGTATAAAGTTCCTCAAATTGGAAATGTAATCGTAGGTGACGAAGTGGAGATGGGTGCCCATTGTACTGTAGACAGGGCTGCCCTTGAATCGACGACCATTGGAAATTTTACTAAATTCGATGATCATGTCCATGTGGGGCATAATTGCCGAGTTGGAAATTATGTTTATATTGCAGGTGCCACTGTGCTTGCTGGTTCCGTTACCATTGAAGACGGTTGTTTTCTTGCGGGACAATCAGCTGTCGCAGAACACCTAACAATGAAAAAAGGATCAATCCTTATGGGACTTTCTGGACTAACAGAAGATTCCAAAGAGAAAACAGCTTATTTCGGGATTCCAGCAAGACCTGCATTGGAAATGCATAGAATTCACAGTTCGCTTCCAATGTTACCAGAATTAGCTAAAGAGTATTCAAAACGAAAGAAACAGGAATCTTAATTTTAAGATTCCAATATTCTTTTTAAAGAATTTAAGTTTTCCATCATTTGTGATTTTAGGTTCATTTTCACAAGGCCTTCGCTCAATTTAAAAAGGCCTTTGAGTTCCATCCGATCTGTAATCGTTAAGTAGCAATTCCCATTGGAATCCTTAAATTCATAGCGATCGGTAAAAAACATAGAATTGGAATGAAAAGTTGCGACAATCAACTGGTTGTCTTGAATTTCTTCTAATGTATAAAATTCTGTAAGTTTGAAAATTCCCAAATCAATTTGCATTTTATATTGGTTTGGATTGTTGGGAACCACTTCGGACGCAGTAATACTCGAGTTATATAAAGTTTGGTTTTCCATATTTCGAATATACGAAAATACTTCTGGAACCGGTTTTAGGATTTCCGTTTCAACGGTGGTCTGTATCATTTATTTTTTGGAATCTGAAATCCATTGTTTCCAAATATCAGGAACAAATCCAATGGTCGCACGTTTTCCATCACGAACGATTGGTGTTTTGAATAGGAGGGGGTTTGTGAGAAGAGCTTCTTCTTTGTCGTATAACATGTATTTTAGATTTTTGTCTTCGTAGACTTTTGATTCTGTATCAATCAAATCATCCAAACTGACACTTCCTAAAATTGACCTTAGCTCACCCTTGCTCATTTCTTTTTCTTGGAGGTTGATGAATTGAAAAGGGATTCGGCGTTCCTGGAAGAACAACTGCGCCTTCTTCGATTCTTTGCATTTTTTGGTTCCGAAGATTTGGAGGTTCATCCAAAAATAGACTTTTTGAAATCTTCTAAAAGAGATTCTGTTCCAGACAACATCAACTCAACTTGATCTTTGTCCAAATCATACATCACATGTGCTTGTAGGTATAAAGTGAATTCTTCTGCAGAAAGTTTTTTGGCATCGAAGTTTTCTTTTAGAAAATTATACCAAGCGGCAAGGATGACTTTTTGGTGAGCCAATTCTTTAATACCAATGGTAATGATTTTAGAGGATTTCATGTAATTTTCTTAAAGAATGATACTCTTCCTAAGAGACAGTCAATCCAAAAACCTTTGGAACACTGAAAAATAGAGAACCCATGATCCTGAATTCATATCCAACCTTCGAAAAGTTTGTGCAGTGCTCACAGTGGCATCAATGACTCTTGTATCATCCAAAACTCCTACCTTACCATCGGCCCGGATATAAAAACTGGAAGTTTCTCCATTGTAGTTCCCGCTAAACTTGTCAATGGCAACGTGATGGTATCCGAGACCTAATTGGAAAAACGTATTTTCGTATAACCGATGATTGATGGCAGTTTCTGCCCTGTAAGCAAGTCCACTTCCTCTCAGTCTACCTCTTTGGTTGAAGTATTGGGAGTCTGGGGGTAAACCACCGCCTGCCGAAAAACCACGAACGTTCCAGTCGGCAGATGTAAATCCTCCACCCAATCCACTTTCCCATTCCCAATTTCGAAATACCGGTACGGTAAAATAATACATTCCAAGAATATGATAAGAATAGATTTCCGAGGTTAGTTTTGTGTAATAATAGTCACTTGTAACTTCTGTTAGTTGAAGCATCTGCCAATCATTTCGTCCAATGACAAATCCCACTCGAGACCTTGAGTCTAGTAAGAATCGAAAAAATCCTTCATACAAATTTGTGGACCTTCCTCCACTTAAGGAAACATCTGATGCTATGAGAGGACTGACCGTAGAGGAAAATTGTTTCAGGTCTCCATCGAATCGTCCAGGGACTCTTTCACCACCGCCGTAACGTAATCCGACTTCTATCCCGGAAGGTTCTGCGGACAAGTGGGAGAGGGTGATAGAAGAAATCATAAAAACCAGAAACGAAAGGATCACAATACATCTTGACATAACAATTTCATCCAATTTCGTGAGGAAGAACCAATATGGAAACACTCTTTCAAAACGGATCTAAGTTTAATCTGATTTTAGGATCGGACATTCTCAGCCCTTATTTTTATCTTATCCTTGTCGCCTCAATTTATTTGAGTTTTCGGTTGGGATTTCCTCAAATTCGTTTTCTCTTTCTGGCACTCAAAATCCTTACCGGCAATATGGACTTCAAAGGTTCCAAGGGCCAGTTGGTTCATTCGCAGGCCTTCTTTGCCGGAATTGGCTCATCACTTTTGGCAGGTTCGGTCATCGGGACAGCGCTCGCTATCGCTTACGGTGGAATTGGTGTTCTTTTTTGGATTTGGGTGATGAGCCTTCTTGTGATGCCCATTCGCTTTGTTTCCTCCACCTTAGCTGTAAAATTTCGAAACCAATTACCAAGTGGTCGTTATCTTTCTGGTCCGATGTATTTTATTGAAAAAGCACTTCGTGCCAAGTGGCTTGCGGTAGCATTTTCTTTGGCGAGTCTAGTTACTGTTCTTTTGTTTGGTGGGATTTTTCCTTTTGTAGGCCTCACTTATATTACAAAAGAGGGTTTGAGTTTATCTGGACTTTCTGGCCCCATTTCCATTTCAGTAATTTTATTATTTATCGTTATAGGTGGCGTTAGGCGAGTGGGTCGTGCCGCTTCTATCCTTGCCCCAGTAGGAATCATTCTTTTTGTTTTTGGGTATATCACACTTTTTTCAAATGGGATGATTTCCTTTTTTGGATTCTTATCTGATGTTACCAAAGAAGCTTTTTCCATCAAAGCCTTGCAAGGTGGTGGAGCCTTTGGGATTTTACGTGGACTTTCTGTTTCGCTTAGTACTTTCTTTTTATCAACAGAAACTGCGGTAGGGAAGTCTTCGGGGATTGCCGGTGTGGTTCGGACTGATTACGCCGCAAAACAAGGGTTAGTGAGTATGCTTGCTTCCTTCTTTGAAGGTTTTATTATGGCGACTCTCGTTGGATTTGTTTTGTATTCTTATGGTGCGGTCAATTTAGATACCATTCTTTCTTTTCCGGATAGAATTTTAGAACAAAAAGATTCTTTATCTGCCATTTTGTTTTTTATTTCCTTTTTATGTTTTGGAGTTTTAAGCCTTGCTGGTTGGTTCTATAGCGGCGAACAAAATGCATTTTATGTATTTGGTGAAAAGTTTTCCAATTTTTTTAGAATGTTGTTTATTGGATCGACTCTAGGTTTTTCTTATCTTTATGTAAAGTATGGCGTAGATGTTCTATCCTTTGTGATGCACTGGGGTTATATTGCTGCAGTGATAACCAGTGTTCCACTCCTAGTTTCCCTTATGTTACTTGGCAAATCTGCCAATTTGGAACTCAAAAAATACCTTTCCGAATCTGGAGCCAGGTATGAAATTTTCAAAGACATTTATCTTTTGTTTTTGACCTTACTTCCTAAAAACCTGATCTCCAAAATTTTTGGTTATTTTTCCATGTTTAAGATGCCACGGTTTATGATGATCCCCATCTTAAAGGCATTTGCGAAGGCTTATAAAATCAACTTAAGTGAAGCAGAACTCGAAATTAAAGAATATGCCTCACTCAATCAGTTTTTTACAAGAGCACTTCGTGCCGAAGCAAGGATCATTGACTCTGCTCCCAATGCAGTTGTATCTCCTACCGATTCTAAAATCACAAGTTTTGGTAATATCAACCAATCCACTATCATTCAGGCAAAAGGGATTGATTACTCCGTAAAAGAATTGTTAGGTTCTGAAAAGTATTATCCTTATTTTACGAACGGAAAATACATTACCTTTTATTTGTCTCCGCAAGATTACCATCGCATTCACAGTCCTTTTGCCGGACAGATCCTTGGTTATTACTACGAACCGGGAAAACTTTTCCCAGTAAACGATTTGGCGGTTCTCAATATCCGGGGGCTTTTTCCTAAAAACGAAAGGCTTATCACCTTCTTACAGACCGAATACGGTAAAATTGCCGTCATTAAAGTGGGAGCGTCTAACGTAGGAAAGATTCGTGTGACCTATGACAATAAAATTGTCACAAACAACTGGATCCGTTTTGCAAAGGAACATCATTACAAAGATGTATCCATCATGATCGACAAAGGGTCTGAACTAGGTCGATTCGAGATGGGTTCCACAGTCATTCTTGTTTTTGAAAATGATACCATCGACTTGACAAACATTTCTCTCGGTGACAAAATCCAATACGGGACGACGGTTGGGAATTTCCGTTCTAAAACAATGAAACTACCGGTGAAACCTTAAAAATGTCGAATTCACAGTTTGCCACCATACCGAAAGAAATTTCTTTCGATGAGGATTCTCTTTATATCGAGTGGAAAGATGGTCACGGTTCCAAATATTCGCTTTTGGATCTTAGGAAAAAATGCCCTTGTGCCACCTGTCGTGGGGGGCATGGCGGGAAAGTGGGGGATGCCACTGGTCATATCCAGTCCATCAAACTCCTTTCCTGGACCAAAGTGGGTAGGTATGCCATTTCTATTGTCTGGAGTGATTACCATAACACAGGGATTTACTCTTATGACAATCTCCGTGCCTATTCGGACGGACTGGCGAGTGCTTTCGACTAAACTCGTTTACTTTTTGTCAATTCGGGAAAAAACTGAGTGACAAAAAGATTCATATTATGTCTCATTATCCTAAGTTTTCCGGAGATATAAGGGTATGGGTGAAGGTTCACTCTCACAAGACGAGATAGACGCATTACTACAAGGTGCGGATGATACATTCGACCTCTCTTCCTTAAGTGGCGCCGCAAGTTCGTCATCGGACAACCTATCTCCAATTGACCGCGACATTATTTCTGATGTGATCGGCTCTGCATTCCAGGTGGCGGGGAACACACTTGGCACGATCTTGGCAAAAAACACTCGTTTTATGAACCCTGCCACCGAATCGAGCTCCTCTACCGATATCCAAAAGGAACTCGGAACCAAATCCGTAAGTTTGTTTTCAACGATTAGCGGAAGTTTGGCGGGACGGGCTTGTCTCATTATGGCCCAAGAGAATGCAGCAAAAATTGCAGGTGTGATGATGGGAGGAATGACTCCTCCCGGTCAACTTGATAATGCACAACTGCAAACCCTAAAAGATTCTTTATCTCCCATTTTGGGGACGGTAACGGCACAAATTGGGATGAAACTTGGTGGCGCCATGTCTGGTAGTCCACCAGAAATCGCTCTTGTAAATTCTGGTCGCGATTTACAACTACCAGATGACAACAATTTGGTGAAAACCTCTCTCAGTTTGAATATTGATGGAGTAGGTTCCTTTAAAGTTTATTATGTAATCGCATTGTCTATGGCTAACTCCATTTTGGATATCCAAAAGGGTGGTGGTCAAAAACAACAACAACAGTCCGGTGGAATGAATGTCAACATGCAACCTAACATGGGTATGGGTGGTGGACAATCTTCTGTTGGTATCAAAGGTGTAAATTTTCCTTCTCTGGCGACAGCAGGTGGTGGTCCAGGCCAAACTAACCTCAACCTTCTGATGGATGTGCAAATGGCACTTACCGTGGAACTGGGAAGAACCAAAATGTACATCAAAGATATTTTGGGTTTGGGTGAAGGTTCTATCATCGAACTAGATAAGTTAGCGGGTGAACCAGTGGATTTACTTGTGAACGGCAAACTTATCGCCAAAGGTGAGGTTGTGGTTATCGATGAAAACTTCGGGGTTCGTGTTACCGATATCGTAAGTCCTACCGATCGACTCAAAGGCGAAAAATGATTGGATTCACTAAGAGAATGTTAAAACAAAAGGGGCAAGTTATGTACTTTTGTTTTGCTCTCGTTTTCTTTTCTGCACCCATCCTTTCTCAATCGACAGAAACAAAGGAACTGGACCAAATCCTTCGTCAGGAATTGGGAGATACAAAATCCAAACCAGCCGATGTTGGTAATCCCAATTCGGGTCCAAAATTTGAAGGATCTTCTAACTCCAGTAAAACGAATCCTGGTTCGGAAACAAAGGTTTCGGAAGAAACAAACCTCATCCAAGAAAGGTATGCAGATACTTCCGATGATTCTCCTTCTGCCACTTGGATACTACTTAAGATTTTAATTGTCTTAAGTATACTGGTTGGTGCTGGTTATTTTCTTATCCTACAAATGCAAAAAACAAAGTCGGCAAAATATCCTGTAAAAGGGTTTATGAAGGTTTTGTCTAGTTTGCCACTTTCGGCCACACAATCAGTTCAGATTGTCGAAGTGGGTGGTCGAACACTTGTTATCGGCGTTGCCGATGGTTCGGTAAGTTTACTCACAGAAGTGACTTCTCCCGACGAAAAATCACAAATCCAAAAAATGAAAGAGGAAGCCGATCCTTATGTTCCTAATTTTTTGGAAACGGTTCTGGAAAGTTTACAATCAAAAGCACAGAGGAAAATTAGGATCAATCCTTCCAAAATGGAAAGTTTGGAATCCGACGGGGCTCTTGAGATCCAAAGAAAGGCCAAAGAAGGTTTGGAAAGACTTCGTAAACACCGTGAACTGTTAGAAGGAGGGGAAACGTGAGATCTCGTTTTTTTTCCTTTATAAAGAGACATAAATCTATTATTTTTCTCATTGGGATTTTGTTCCTGATTTCCGCTGGTGGGTTTACGGGCCTTATGGCCCAAGATAAGGGAACAAGAATCCCTATTCCGAATTTATCATTTAACGTAAACGAGGCGAAAGGTCCAAAAGAAACAAGTTTATCTCTGATGATCCTTTTTCTTGTGACCATTCTCTCTTTGGCACCAGCCATCGTGATGAGTGTCACTTCGTTTACAAAGGTTGTGATCGTATTTGATTTTGTGAGAAGGGCACTCTCGTTACAAAACTTACCACCAAACCAGGTGATGATGGGCCTTGCTCTCTTTGTTACTTTTTTTATTATGGCACCTACCATCGGTAAGGTGAATGATGAAGCCCTCCAACCATACTTAAATGGAAAAATTGACCAAACGGCGATGATGGAAGGTTCCATGAAACATTTGCGTCAATTTATGATCAGGCAATTAGGAAAAGATGGAACCAAAGATGTTGCTTTGTTTTTGAAAATTGGAAAAGTACAAAATGTCAAATCCTTTGAGGATGTTCCTTCTTATGTTTTAGTTCCTGCTTTTATGTTAAGTGAAATCAAAAAAGCATTTATCATTGGTATTTATATCTTTATTCCTTTTATCGTAATCGATCTCATTGTGGCGTCTGCCCTTCTTGCCATGGGTTTTATGATGTTGCCCCCTGTAATGATATCACTTCCTTTGAAACTCATCCTCTTTATCCTGATCGATGGATGGAACTTACTTGTATTGGAACTAGTAAGGAGTTATAAATGACAGAGGTTGATGTTGTAAATTTACTTAGAGAAGCGTTCATTGTGACTCTAAAAATTTCCAGTCCTATTCTGATCACGGCACTGGTAGTGGGACTCATTGTTGGAATTTTACAAACAACCACTTCTATCCAAGAACCAACAATTGCTTTTGTTCCCAAACTGGTTTCTATTTTTGCGGTGATAGTTTTTTTCTCCGCATGGATGGTGCGAGTCATGACCGACTATACCCGCGAAATTTTTTTTATGATAGAAAAGATATGATATGGAAGCATTCGTTTTACACTTTCAATCATTTCTTTTGGTTTTAGTCCGCCTGCTCGGACTATTCCTTGTAGCGCCTTTTTTTTCATCGGAATCGATTAATTTTTCTCTTAGGATGATCTTTTCCTTTATGGTTTCTCTTATTGTTTATCCGGTGGTGGCAACATATATGCCACCTGTTCCTGGGCATATGATTAACTACGGAATCTTAATTATCACTGAGATTTTGGTGGGAGTTTTTATTGGATTTCTCGTCTCACTCGTGTTTGCTGCCTTTCAAATGGCGGGTGAATTTTTTAACAACCAAATTGGGTTTGGTTATACGGAGATTTTAGATCCTGTGACCCAAAACTCACTTCCCGCCATTGGAACCATGAAGAACTTAATGGCAACGGCCCTCTTTCTTGTGATTGGGGCACACCGGTTTCTCATCGAAACACTAGCGTATTCCTTTGAAAAAATTCGAATCATTTCTTTTACGGGAAAGGTAAATGCTGGACTATATCGTTTGATGGAAGAGGCGATCGGAGCTATGTTTGTTGTGGCATTTAAGATCGCTTTACCCGTGATGGGGATCCTTTTTTTAGTTTCTCTTGCAGAAGGACTAATGGGAAAGGCAGCACAACAAATGAATGTGATGTCCATGTCTTTCCCTTTGAAAGTTTTTATTGGAACCCTCACTCTCATTGCCACTCTTACCTTTATCGCCACACAAATGGTACAAGGCATCCAGATATCTATGGATAAGGCAAGTTTACTCATTCGGGAGTGGCCCAACTTATGAAAGAATGGATAAAATTTGTATTCGGATGGGACAACACTGAAATTATAATTTGGATCAAATCATTGTTTGGTGATTTTGAATCTTTTTTGAATGTTACTTTTCCTAACCTGCAAAGCGAAACTTTGGCAAAACCTGTTTGTTTCTCCTCTGGTTACTATGAAATCGATCTTCAACTTTTTGCGGCGGCAGACGAGGGTCGAACAGAGCCACCAAGTGAACGCCGTAGGAGGGAAGAAAAGGAAAAAGGAAATGTTCCTAAATCCAATGAAGTTGCCTCCACCCTGGTATTGTTAGGTGGGACAGGGGTTCTTTTTATCTTGGGTGATACATTTATACGAAATACGGCTATTTTTATCAAAAAATACCTTCCTATGGGAATGAAACTGGACCGGTTTGGAGCAGAAGAGTTTCGGGTGATTCTTGCCGGAGTTTCACGTGATTTTTTTAATCTGCTTTGGCCAGTTCTTGCGATTACAGTAGTATTTGCCATCGTTGGAAATGTGGTGCAGGTAGGATTTATGTTTTCTCCGAGAGCACTTTCCTTTCGGTTGGATCGAATCACACCAAACTTTAAAAGGGTTTTACCAAACCGCCAAACCTTGTTTAATTTGGTGAAATCTCTCGCAAAAGTAGTGTTAATTGGCGTTATAAGTTATATTTTAATCTCTGGTGATTTTTTAAAAGTTCTACTCACAGGAAATATGGGGATGATGCAAGCCATCTCACTCATCACCTATTCTGGATTTAAAATCATGATGGCCGCAGGGCTTTTACTTTTGGGGATTGCTGTTGCTGATTTCTTCTTCCAAAAGTCTGAATTTGAAGAATCTCTCAAACAAACTCCTTCGGAAGCCAAACGAGAGATGAAAGAAGATTCGGGTGATCCTGTAATGAAAAATCGCAGGATGCAACTGGCACGTGACATGATGCAAGGGAATATGTTACGAGAAGTTCCCAAAGCAGACGTAGTCATCACAAACCCAACTCATTATTCCGTTGCACTTTCTTATGAAATGGGAAGGGATTCAGCGCCTCGTGTGATTGCAAAAGGGGAGAATCGCCTAGCGCTAGAAATACGAAGAATCGCTCGTGAAAATGATGTTCCCATCGTTGAAAGTCCCAAACAAGCACGTCTTTTATACGCACAAGTAGAAGTGGGAGAAGAGATCCCACAAGAATTCTTCCAGGCGGTGGTGCAAATCCTCATCACCCTTGAGAAGTTCAAAAAAAAAGTAGGAATGGCATAACCGTATGAACTTTAGAGATATACTCAAACAGTCTGACGTTGTTTTAGGAGTAGGAACCTTACTGATCCTTGGGATGTTAATTGTTCCACTCCCAGGATTTGTTTTGGATATCCTGATTGTTGTAAGTATTGGGTTAGGATTACTAATACTAATGACTGCCTTGTCTGTAACAGAGCCAAGTGAGTTTTCCATTTTTCCAAGTTTACTTCTTATCACCACTCTCTTCCGGTTAGCGCTAAACGTATCTACAACAAGACAGATTTTATCCAAAGGCCCTGCGATGAATTCCAGTGTGATCGAAGCTTTTGGAACCTTTGTGGTGGGTGGAGAATCGGGACTTGGGAAGTATGTAGTCGGACTTATTATCTTTATTATCCTCACCATTGTACAGGTGTTAGTAATCACTAAAGGTGCGACTAGGATCTCGGAAGTGGCAGCAAGGTTTACACTCGATGGATTACCACAAAAACAAATGTCCATCGATATGGAACTCAATAGTGGGGCCATTACTGAGGCAGAAGCTAAGGTAAAAAGAAAAAAAGTCCAAAGGGAAGTGGATTTCTATGGGGCCATGGATGGAGCCTCCAAATTCGTACAAGGGGATGTGAGAGCAGGGCTTATCATAACCGCCATCAACTTAATTGGTGGGATTCTCATTGGATCTACCATTCGAGGGGAATCTTTTTTAGCATCGATTGAAACATATGGAAAGTTTACCATTGGGGATGGTCTTGTTTCACAAATACCAGGTCTACTTTCTACAACCGCAACTGGTATCATTGTCACACGTTCTAGTTCCGAAAAAAAACTGACTGTGGAGATCAAAGACCAACTTTTTGGAAATGCCAAAACTTTGTATGTAGTGGCAGGAGCTCTTGGTTTGGCCAGTCTTATCCCTGGACTTCCTTTTTTCTCACTACTCTTTTTAGCAGGAGCCATTGGTTATTTAGGATATTCCATCGAACAAGTGGCCAAAGAAGAAATCAAAAAAATCGAAACAGTTTCTCAAGAGAAAGTTCAAGAGAAAAAACCAGAAAACTATATCAAAGAAATTTCTGTGGAAGCCATACAGGTGGAACTGGGTCGCGACTTACTGCCGTTAGTGGACGCCTCTTCGGGTGGACATTTACTCGAACAAATTGCCAATACACGTAAAAAATTTGCGATTGATTTTGGTCTTGTGATCCCTGCCATTCGGATCATAGACAATTTAGAAATCCCTCACGATAACTACAGCATTCGTATCAATGGAGTGGTGGTTGGACAGTCGGCTGTAAAAGCAGATCGTTTGATGGCGATGAACAATACTTCCCGTAATTTAGAACCGATTGTGGGAGAACCTTTCACCGAACCAGCATTTGGTTTAAAAGCAACATGGATTGATCCCAATGATAAAATTGAAGTGGAGAACAAAGGGTATTCGGTGGTGGATCCATCGACTGTCATCATCACCCATCTGAAAGAATTAATTTCGAACTATGCATCACAACTTCTTGGAAGGGAAGAAGTGAAAGCACTTCTCGAACATTTACGCCAAACTCATCCGACTCTTGTGGGTGAATTGGATTATGACAAACAAGGTCGCCTAGGAATCATCCAACAGACTTTACAGAATCTATTGGCAGAAGGTTTGTCGATTAAGAACCTTCCGAAAATTATGGATGCGATTGCCAATCATTTGCCTCGCACCAACAATCCGTTTGATTTAGCGGAACATGTAAGGCAGGCCCTATCGCGTCAAATCATCAATGATTTCCTTTCGCCTGATGGAAAGTTACATGTGGTAACCATTGATCCAAGGATCATTGATCGTATGAACAAAAGCATCACACTCGATGAAACCGATGGAAGTAAACTCATCATCCTTCCGCATGACATTCGTGTGAGGATTTTGGAATCGGTTTATAATGAATTACAAAAGGCATTGGATGAGAACAGGTTCCTGATCTTTGTGGTTTCTAGATACTTGAGACAAGCCTTTGCATTCTTTTTGACAAAGGAACTACCCCCAAGGAACTTTGCAGTAATTGCTTCTGAGGAAATCCATAGAGGGGTTCCGACAGAAATAGCCTCGGTTCTAAGCCTTCCCTCCAGAGAGGAACACCCACAAGAAGCATAGGAGATTTTTTTGACAAGTTCAGTTCCATCGTACCGCATTTCTGTTGCCCCGATGATGGACTGGACGGACAGACATTTCCGTTTTTTTATACGGCTTATCTCCAAACAAGCATTACTCTACACCGAGATGGTGACCACAGGTGCCATCCTTCGTGGAAAAGACAACCATAGATACTTAGATTTTTCCAAAGAAGAACATCCCATTTCGCTCCAGTTAGGTGGTGATTCTCCTGTGGCGCTGGCAGAATGTTCCAAAATTGGGGAAGATTATGGTTACGACGAAATCAATCTGAATGTAGGTTGTCCTTCAGATCGAGTACAAAGTGGCAGTTTCGGTGCTTGTCTTATGAAAGAACCAAACCTTGTGGCGGAGATGGTTTCTGCTTGTAAGGCAAAGGTCAAAATTCCAGTCACCGTCAAACATCGGATTGGTGTGAATGGAAAAGAAAGTTACGAGGATTTATATCATTTTGTTTCTAAAATTAAGGATGCTGGTGTCGATCATAGTATCGTTCATGCAAGGATAGCGATTTTAGAAGGACTTTCTCCCAAAGAGAATCGAACGGTTCCACCTCTCCGTTATGAAGATGTTTATCGATTAAAAGAGGAATTCCCCGATTTACCGATTACTATCAATGGGGGAATTAAAACCCACGCTGAAATTAAAGAACATCTAACAAAAGTAGATGGAGTGATGATCGGGCGGGCGGCTTACGACAATCCGTTTTTATTTCATGCAGTGGACCAATTGTATTTTGGAGCAAAAGAAAATCCTCTTTCGAGAGAAGAAGTGCTTCGTGAACTTATTTCCTATATTCACTCGGCTCTCAAAAAAGACGGAAAAGTGCATCATATTCTGCGCCATATTTTGGGTCTTTTTCATGGAGAAAAGGGTGCCAGAGAGTTTCGAAAATTTCTCACCGATCGAATGCATACGATAGGTGCCAATGAATCTATTTTAGAGGATTATTTGAAACGTTAAGGATCTGGAGGGCGTAAGGCCAGCGAATCGTCTAACGAAGAGAAGCTGGCGGAAGCGTTAGCGCACCCCGGAGGAGCCTGACCCTTGGAAAATGAAAGTTTTCAATAGGGACAAATTGGGGAACGCCCAAAGAAATGAAATAGAAGTCAATTCAATTATTAAAATTAGGAAGGTAAAGATTAACTTAGATTAGACGGTTTGTGAGCGGGGTTTGTTCAGAAAAAATGGAATTTACTCAAAAAGGCAGTGAAAACTCATCGAAAATCTATTAAAATCAAAGGAGTTGACAGGGCGGTTTCTCTTCCCAGCCTGGTTAAATTGAGAGGGAATACCATGACCAAGCCACTCACCGTACAAAGTGACAAAACAATGCTTCTAGAGGTGGATAACCCAGAATTTGAAGCCTGTCGGGACCTCGTTTCCAAGTTTGCTGAGCTCGAAAAAAGCCCGGAATATATGCATACCTATCGCATCTCTCCACTTTCTTTGTGGAATGCGGCTTCCATTAAAATGACAGCCGAAGAGATCATTGAAGGTTTAACTAAGTTTGCCCGTTATTCGGTTCCTAAAAACGTAATGAATGAAATTCGAGAGCAGATTTCTCGTTACGGTAAAGTGAAACTGGTAAAAGAAGAATCGGGGGAATTGTATATCATTTCCAACGAAAAAGGATTCATTACTGAAATTGCAAACAACCGCGCCGTTCAACCCTTTGTGGATGGAATGGAAGGTGATAAAATTCGTATTAAAAAAGAATATCGTGGCCACATCAAACAAGCGTTAATCAAAATTGGTTTTCCTGTGGAAGACCTTGCGGGTTACGATGAAGGAAACAAATATCCATTTAACTTACGTCCTACGACAAAAGGTGGGATTAAGTTTGGAATGCGTGACTACCAAAGAGCTTCGGTGGAGGCCTTCCATGCGGGCGGACGTAACGAAGGAGGATCCGGAGTTGTGGTCCTTCCTTGCGGTGCGGGGAAAACCATCGTGGGTATGGGGGTTATGCAAATTGTGGGAGCAGAAACTCTCATTCTAGTCACGAACACTTTGTCCATTCGTCAGTGGAGAAACGAAATTGTCGATAAAACCGATATCCCTGAGTCAGACATTGGGGAGTATTCTGGGGAACTCAAAGAAATTAAACCCATCACGATTGCCACTTATAATATCTTAACTCATAGAAAGAAAAAAGGTGGGGACTTTACTCACTTTCATATCTTTAGTGCGAACAATTGGGGACTCATCGTGTATGATGAGGTTCACTTACTTCCTGCTCCTGTTTTCCGTATGACATCAGAACTCCAAGCGAAACGTAGGTTAGGTTTAACTGCGACTCTGGTACGTGAAGATGGACTCGAGGAAGACGTATTCTCTCTCATTGGACCTAAAAAATATGATGTGCCTTGGAAGGAACTTGAAGCCAAGTCTTGGATTGCAGAAGCCAATTGTGTGGAAATTCGTGTGCCAATGGAAGATGACCTTCGTATGAAGTATTCTGTAGCAGATGACCGTGAAAAATTTCGTTTGGCATCAGAAAACCCAGAAAAGCTTCGTGCGATCAGTTATATTTTGAAAAAACATTCCACTAACAACATTTTGGTGATTGGACAGTATATCAATCAGTTAGAAGAAATTTCTAATACTTTCAAAATTCCATTGATTACGGGAAAAACTCCTCTTCCTGAAAGACAAGAGCTCTACCAAGCCTTCCGTACTGGCCAAATCAAACAACTTGTGGTTTCGAAGGTGGCAAACTTCTCTATCGACTTACCGGATGCGAACATTGCCATCCAGGTATCGGGAACCTTTGGTTCCAGACAAGAAGAGGCTCAGCGTTTAGGAAGGATCCTTCGTCCGAAATCCCAAGACAATACGGCCATTTTTTATTCACTGATTTCGCGTGATACCAACGAAGAAAGGTTTGGTCAAAACAGACAGCTCTTCCTCACCGAACAAGGGTATGAATACGAAATTTATACTTTGGATCAGTTCAAAGAGACTGTTCCAGAGGAATCACTCACTAAATAGAGGACAAAATGAAACTTGTAGCAAAACGACTGGATGTCGTAGAACCTTCTCCCACTCTCGCGATCACTGCAAAAGCAAATCAGTTGAAAGCGAGTGGACTTGATGTGGTTGGATTTGGCGCAGGGGAACCTGACTTTGATACACCAACACATATCAAAGAAGCTGCTAAAAAAGCAATGGACCAAGGGAAAACCAAATACACTCCTGTGAGTGGAACTGTTTCCTTAAAAGAGGCCATCATTCGTAAATTTGAAACCGAAAATGGTTTAAAGTACGAAAAGAACCAAATCATTGTAGGAACAGGTGGAAAACAAGTTCTCTATAATTTTTTTATGGCAACTTTAAATCCTGGTGACGAAGTAATTATCCCTGCACCGTATTGGGTAAGTTATGCGGACATTGTTCGTTTGGCAGAAGGAACTCCTGTGATTGTGGCTACAGACATTTCTAGTGGATTTAAAATCACACCAGAGCAATTAGAAAAAGCTATCACACCCAAAACAAAAGTTTTTATTTTTAATTCTCCATCTAACCCTACAGGGGCAGCTTACACTCGTTCGGATGTGGAAGCACTGGTAAAGGTTTTGGAACCAAAAGATATCATTACAGTTTCGGATGATATTTACGAAAAAATCATTTATGATGGATTGGAATTTGTAAATCCAGCCATGATCTCGGCTAAGATGAAGGAAAAAACTTTTGTCATCAATGGTGTATCCAAAGCATATTCCATGACTGGTTGGAGGATTGGATACGGAGCAGGAAATGCAGAGATTATAAAAAACATGGATACCATGCAAGGCCAATCTACAAGTAATGCATCCTCTATTTCTCAAGCAGCGGCTGAGGCAGCTCTCACTGGTGACCAAACACCTGTGGCAGAAATGTTAAAAGCATTTGACAAACGACGTAAACTCATCGTGGGACTATTACGTGAGATTCCCGGTGTGGAATGCCGTATGCCAGAAGGTGCTTTTTATGCGTTCCCATATATCACTGGTGTATATGAGACTCCTGGGTTCAAGCGCCTTCTTTCGGAGAAAAAAGAAAGTTCTTATTCCAAACTATTTTGTGATGTGCTCCTTGATAAATACAATGTGGCAGCAGTGCCAGGTATTGCCTTTGGGGATGATAAAGCCATTCGATTGTCTTATGCGTTAGGTGATAAAGACATCGAAAAAGGTGTGGCTCGTATCAAACAAATGGTTCTGGATTTACAAAAGTAAAATGATATTTGTCCCTTTATTAAATAACCTTTGTAGAGGGACAAAGTTACCTAACTTATTTCTTAATTTAGGATGGGTTTTGGTTTTTCGTTTTCAGAAATCTTTAATTTCCCCATTAAATCTAAAACCTAAAGGTTTTTCAAAAATTAAAATTTCCATTGTTTATTCAGGTTTTTTGTTTCTCGCAGTTGGTTCCATTTTGGCAGCCCCCACCTTACAAGAAAAAACGAAGCAATCCAAACCTTCGGAACTGATAAAAAGAGATTTACATTCAGAGATCGTGATTCCTGTGATTGGTCTCAACTTACATTTGTTTGCAGATCAAAAAAGTGATGTTTTGCGTAAACTTAAGTTTGGAGAACCTGTAAAGTTTGATAGAGATTCTCTTGAAAGTCCTAAAGAAGAATGGATTCCAGTGAAGTTAGAAGATGGCCTATCTGGTTTTATCAAACGTTCTGTTGTCCGTTCGGTTCCTCCCAAACAGTATTTGTCTACTTTGTTATTTGAAGCAGAACGAATGATCCTTTCCAATCAGATTGATTTTCCTGCCAAACAAGAGATTACAGACACAATTTTTGCCATTTCTTCTACGGGAAAATTTACCGGGGATGATTTTATATATATCAGGGCAAAGGCAGGTTTTTTTCTAAAAAAAACTGTGGATCTTATGAATACTAAGGGAATCAAACCTGATAATGATCCATCCACTTTGGAATTTTTAAAACGGCATCAAACTAAGTTGTTATACGATTATAGTTCTGGAAAATACTTTGTGGATTCAAATTATTTTTGGAAACTACTAGAAGCTTATCCAAAAACCAAACATTCGGATTATGCTGGTTATTTGGCAACAGAAAGTATGCCTGCTGTGGAATGCGGGACAGATTTAAAATGCCGTTTAGAAGAAATGAGAAAGGGAAAACTTCGTTATATCTATTTGTTCCCTACAGGTAATTATATTACTTTATATACTAAAGATTTGGTCAACAATCTGCAATCAATGACAAAAGATCCAGACTCTATCCCTTGTTTTGCGCCAGTCGGTGAGGGAATTAAGTCTGAAATCAACCAGATGATTCGTTATGCTTCAGAGATTGGACCTCGTGAAAAAAAACAAATCCTTCCTCATTTGCAAATCTTAAAAAAAGAATGTTTTCGCTAATAAATCGCTTATTTGATAAAGCGGAGAAGTTTTTATGAAATTGAGTCATAAACTGTATCCATTCCAGAATTCTGACCCAACGCGGAAATCACTAGGTGATATTATCATCTTACATGGGTTATTCGGATCTTCAAAAAATTGGGTGACTGTGGCAAGGTTTTTATCAAACTTTGGTTCAGTTTATACGGTTGATCAGAGAAACCACGGAGATTCTCCCCATTCTGAGGAACACTCCATCCGATTGATGTCAGAGGATTTGGAAGAATTTATCTTTGATCATAAAATTCAAAATCCGGTTCTATTGGGTCACTCTATGGGTGGACTTGTGGCTATGTATTTTGATTTAACCCATCCTGGAATCCTAAAAAAACTGATCATCCAAGACATTGCACCTAGGTCTTATCCATTTGCTTACGATAAAGAAATCCAATCCATGTCTTTTGCCTTAGATGGATTTACATCCCGAACAGAAATTGATTCTGAAATGGCAAAATACGTAACAGATTCCTTTATCCGACAGTTTTTGCAAATGAGTTTGGATCGAAACGAAGATGGTACTTACCGATGGAAATTGAATGTGGATGGTCTGAATCATGCTCGAAGAGTTTTTGATGATGTATTTACATTTGAAAAAACATCTGAGACTCCGACATTATTTTTGTTAGGTGGTGAATCTGAATATATCCGAGATTCTGATTTTGGAGTGATGGATCATTTTTTTAAAAATAACCACAAAATCAAAATAGCAGGTGGCGGCCATTACATTCATTTCACACACCAAACGGAATATCTGGAAATTTTGAATCAAGAATTGTCTTTCCATTCTTGATATTATTTTTTAAAGAATACACCTTCGGCAATATTGGTTAAGCTTAAATGTGTTTTGTTTTGGAAAGAAACAGGATAATACGAAAGTTAACAGTAGCCTAGATTTGACTACTGTTTCAAAAAAAATTAATCTTCGAGTAAGGAACGTAACATCCAAGCTGTTTTTTCATGAATGTCTAAACGTTGTGTAAGTAAATCTAAAGTGGCTTGGTCGTTTCCTTTTTCTGCAGGTGCATAAGCAGCGCGTGCCGTGCGAATGACCGCTTCATTTCCCTCAACTAAATGTTTGATCATATCCTGGGCTTTGGGAACTTCTTTGTCTTCTGCAATGCTTGAGTATTTTGCAAATTCCCAACCACCCATCGGAGCATAATATCCAAGAGATCGAATTCTTTCGGCGATAGGGTCAATGGCATTCCATAGTTCTGTGTATTGCGTCATAAATAAAATATGTAAAGTTTGGAACATGGGTCCTGTTACATTCCAATGGTAACTATGAGTTTTTTGGTACAAAGTATACGTATCTGCCAAGAGTTTTTTTAGAGACTCAGAGATAGCACTTCTTTCTTCTTCTGGGATTCCAATATTAATTTTCATCATTTTTCCTTTTGATTTAAGATAAATTATTTCTTCAGTTCAGAGACAATTCGTTCTACTAAACTTTCTGCTACAAAATCATATTCGCTTGTAGTCAGTAGAATGTCTTCACGGCTCCAAATCAGTCCAAGCCCTAAACTATATTGTAAAACTCGGCCAAATGTCCAATCAGCTCCCGGTTTTTTACGTGCATTGACAATCACATGTCCAGATTCGATATGAACAATTTTTAAAGATACCGTATCCACTAAGTTAGGAATGAGTTTTCCTTTTTCATCGTATTTTTTGAGAGCCGATCCTCTTCCAAAAATAAGGGCATCCACTCCTAAAACTTTTCCTAGACGAACGGCTGTTTGTGTGTCAATGATTCCCGTTTTGGAAAAACTTTGTTCGTTCACAACTTTCGACAATTGTTCTCTTTCTATGACTTTAATGGGGAGGAGTTTGGCAATTTGTAGGGATACTGCGTCAGTAAATTCATCACCCCAATTGGCATCTTCAATGTCAAAAAGCAAAACTGCAACCTTAGTGATGCCTAGGTCAGTTTTTCCTGAATCTGGATATTGAATGGCAGCATCCATAGTGCGACAGTTGACAAAGGACAGGGATAGGAGTAGGGAGAAACACGCTAAATAAAGTTTCATAGATTTCCTTAAGAAATGATGGATAGATCGTAGGTAGGCAATTCTTTTTCTTATCAAAAACTCCCATTTGGGAAAATTCGCTTTTCCTATTGTGGTCTTTCCTAGATTTTTCCAACTAGGCCCTTTGATGAAAAAGACTTTTAGTATATTGATTATAGTTCTCACCTTTTTTTTGCTAGGCGCAGGGTATTATTTTTCATCTTCCATAATCTCCTTTCCTATCTCCAATTTACAGGAAGATAAGACGAAATTAAAGATAAATTCATTTGCCGATTTTGGCCTTCCTGAGCCGGAATCAGTTCGATTCCAAAACGGAAGTTTACGGCTTCGTGGTTGGTATTTTAAAAATCCTAAAAAGAAAAAATGTGGTGTGGTTTTGCTCCATGGACATGGAAGGACTCGTTACGGAATTCTTAAATACACACCTCTATTTTGGAAACGGGGTTGCAGTTTGTTTACTTATGATGCTCGCCATCACGGTGAAAGTGCGGGAGAATACGGAACGTACGGTTTTTATGAAAAACAAGACTTGGAACGGGCAATGGAGTTTTTTTCTGAGATTAGCACTGTGCCGGAAGAAGATATCGGCATTTTTGGTGCTTCTTTTGGGGCTGCCACTGCATTGCAGTATGCCGAAGGGCGAAGCGATTTTGCCTTTGTCATTGCAGATTCTCCATACATGGATATGCGTTCCATTGTGGAAAAACGTGCGGTTGATTTTTATTCCCCATTAGTTTTATTTATTTCTCCCATTGCGCTTTCTTTGGCAGAGCTCAGGGCTGATTTCCTTGTGGACGAAGTGTCCCCGAAAAAAGCTGCCAAATCTATTTCTGCACCAGTTCTTATCATCCATTCCAAAGAGGATGAAGTAACCCCTGTTTCTCATTCGGAAGAAATTTTTCAAAATTTAAAATCGAATCGTAAACAATTGTTTGTTACTGATTGGGGTGCTCTTCATTGTAAGTCGATAGACACTCGCTTTAATGAATACGAAGCGATTGTGAATTCTTTTTTGAAAGACAACACTCCCTTTCCCAAGTGAATCCTTTAACGGATTTTAATCAAACGAGGGAGAGTTTCCCAGTTTCCATCATCACTTGTATGACGGGTGAGAAAAACTGGCAAAGAACCAATTCCAATCGGGCCATAGATCGACCAAGTATAGTTTAATTTCCCATTGGCAGATTGTAATTGTTCGGCATTGGAAATGGGAGAATTATACTCTGGAGGAATGGTTGGTAAAAGAGAGGCGCTGGCCAAAGAATCTGTACTTCGAAAGATTTGATAGTTTGGTGAAATCGACGTGGCACTTTCGGATAGGAGGAAATAGTCGACATTTCCAGAACTTTTAACACTACGAAGGAGTGGGTTGCTATTAGATAACCCAGAGTTGAATCCTGTGATTGGGCTAGAATTTCTTGTGATAGTTGGACTAGATCCGCCATAGTTATCAGTGGGAAACGTATATCCAACAGTCCCGCTGTTATTGAGTAAGGCCACCAATTTTCCTCTTACATAAAAAATGGGAGATTGGAATGTAATACCACCTCCGCCTGTATCAAAGGTGATGACTCGATTGGATAATCCAACACTATCTAGACTGCGGACTTGGATTGTCTGAGTATTCATTAATGAAGATGTGTTTTGGCATTGTAAGTATTCAGTTCCTCCTACATTGACCAATTGGTAAGAGATAGCTCCCAGACTTGAGTCTGCCATCATACAACTAAATCCCAAAACAGCATCTTGAGTTACCGCAAAATTCTCGTTTAATAATGTGGGTCGTGTTTCCGTTTCCGTGTAATAGGTTGGTGTGACAAGGTATCGTCCTGAGAAATAAAACGCCGGGTAAATCCAAGGAAACGCATCGGGTCGATACAAGTTTGCATTGGAAGCAATGGGAAGGTTTATGACTTCACTTGTGTTTGGGAAAGACTGGGGGATTTTAAAAATTAAGTTTCTATTTGATTGGTAGGTTCCGGGAGCGGGGTAGGTTGCCCTCTCTTCCGACACGAAAAAGATATACTCCGTCCCATTAAACATAGGTTTGGATATTTTTAATAAGGTTTCGTATCCTGAATCTACTTTCAAGTTGACTCCATTAACTTTTGTTACTTGGTCGTAATATTCTCCGTCAGCACTAGAGATGATATATCCAGTAGATGAATATTGAGTGGAGGAAGTATAAGATGTTTGCACTTGTAAATAGAGAAACTGACGCCCGTTTGCTGATCCAAGTGAGGTGAGCAAATTTGAGGATCCCAGTCGATTTCTGTAATTGGCTAAGTCTTCCAAAATAAACTGAGTGGAACCACTTTGGGTTAACCAGAAAAATGATTGTTTGGTGAGACCGTTATAAACTCGAAAACTAGCGTTGCCAACAACGGTATTTCCTGAATTTTTAACTGTGATTTTTGCAATTCCTCTTTCACTAAAAAACAAAAATCCACGTCCGTAAGCATCCAAAGTCACAGTATAGGGTTGGATATTACCGGATTCACCGTAGGAAGAAACAGGAACCCCGTTTTCATCTGCCTCATTAAACACAGAATACTCAACTATGCCACTCGCATAAGGTGTACCATTGGGATCAGCAAATTTCATAAAGGCAACTGTTTGGCTATAGGTATTAAAAGCATCGATCAAAGCAAGGTACCTTAGTAATGTTTGTAAGGTGCCCAAATCTTGAGAAGGATCCAGATCGGAAGGTTTAAAAATTCTACATTGAAAGGAGAGGAGAATGAGTAGTGTGATGAGTATCTTTTTCATAAAAAACTCCTTAGAATAAAAATGAATAACGGACTTCCGTATATACGGCACTGGTCTGTGGTCGAATCCCTGTGATTGAATAGGGTCTGTCCCAACTGGTTTCGAAATCCAAACCTTCTTTGATTTGTTTCCCACCTGTACTGACAGTGGGTCTATCTGGGTATCTGTCTTTGCCAATCATGTAGGCATGAACTAAATTTGTGATATAGATGATACTTGCTGTTCCTAATCCTGCTAAGTATATGGTGTTGGAACTTTTTGCATTTTCTCTACTTTTAGCAATAAAATCTTCTGCGATCGATGATTCTGCATAAACTTGGAAAAATTCGGAGGGCAAACTGATATTTTGTGCGTTGAGTCGTGTGCCTGGTCCTCCTATTTGATTGAGTAAAACCATCGTATCATAATGGGATTTGGCGTTTTGTTCTTCTGTGCGTAAGGGGCCCAAGGTATAAAATAAAGTTCCAAAGAATAAGGTGCTAAGTGTCCCAGCAGACACATAATACCCACCGCAGAGTTGTCCCCATCCAGGGATTAGGGAAGATCGCCAAACCAAAGCTAGTCGACCGCCACATTGGTTGGCTGCTGGAGAGGGGCCAAGTTTTCTTGTCGCAAGCCATTCTGCCTCTGCCCTGGCTTCTTTCTCTGCTAAGGTTTCTTTGTTTTTTTCCTCAGCGAGTTTTGTTTGTTCTGCAAGTTTAGCTTCTTCTTCCAGACGTTTTTGTTCTTTTGCTTCTGCAAGAAGTCTTTCTTTTTCGAGTTTGGCTTTTTCTTTTTCTTCCTTTTCTCGTAGTTTTTTTTCTTCTGCGATTCGAATCTTTTCTGCTTCTTGTTCGCTTACATCTTTATAAATAACTTTTAGAATTTGTGATTTGGAAAGGGTCTGCGGACCTTCTGCTGTTTGCACAGTGAGTCCTTGTTCATTTTGATCTGTTACTTTTCCTTTCAGAGTTTTGCCATTTTTTAGGATCACAGTGTTTACGGCAAGGAGTGGGAGGGACAGAGAGAGGAGGATGCAGATGAAATTTTTCATATAAGAAATCCCTAATGAGCAACTAAGTTTTTACATCGATTCAAGAAATTGCAAGAGAATTTTGTGGGGATAGTTTTGCGGGAATGAAAGGTTAAATGCAATTTAATGTGGGGTATAAGAAAGTAGACTTTCCCCGCCCTGATCGAACTGGGAGGGGTAATCCACCCGCCACCCAATGACTCCCTTCTATCACGATCTCCCATTTCTTCCAACTATGATTTGCCTTACAGAAAAAAATTTCTGATTAAGTTCACCTTTCCCACAAGATACATGTAAAAAAGAATAACAACCAACAAGCCTTTCTAACAATACCGCCACTATGTTTGCATAATGCAAATCCCAATCGAACAAAACGCATCCGCGATACAAACCTCCTATGCTCGTTTCACCAAACTTCGATTCAATGGGATCTATTTCTTCCTTATTTGTTACTGGGTTCTCTAACACAAAGTAACTAAAATGAGCCTTATGGCTTTGTATTAAATTTCACATGCGTAAACACCGCATATTCATAGCTAGGTGCTGTCCTTCTTGCTTGTAGCAACCGCATATCAATGGTTAGCCAACATTGCGTTTCTCGTTTAGTGCCAACTAACATCGATTCATGTCTCTCTTTAGTTAATGTCCACATAATCGAATTATGTCACATAACGACTATCTTCATATCTCAAACCATATAAAAAAAATCTTATCTTTTGGTATTGAACCACGAACTTTTTTATAAAAGCTTGTTGACCGCTTGGGTTTTGAAATTACTTTGGTTTTTACCGCATGATTCTTTAACGATTCATGAAACCGGTAGCTTGCAGGCGACTGTGGGTGGAGGGAGAGGAAGATCTTCCTTTGCGAAAGCAAAACGAATAACCGACATTTTAATTTTCCACGAGAATACTCCTGGGTGATTAGTCTGTAGGGAAACATTCGTTCTTTGACAACTTATATACGACATTGTAAAGAAAACAAACAATGCGCCGAGGGCCATACAGACGCCGAGTCATGTATGGTTCATCAAAAAAGACGAACAAAAAAACTTTAGGATATTATTCGTAAGAGTAATATGGTCAAGTAATTAAGGGCGTACGGTGGATGCCAAGGCACTAGAAGGCGATGAAGGACGTGGTTTGCTGCGATAAGCGACGGGGAGTTGTAAACAAGCTTTGATCCGTCGATTTCCGAATGGGGGAACCCTACACGGCCAAACCGTGTAACACAGCAATGTGGGCAAGACCCAGGGAATTGAAACATCTTAGTACCTGGAGGAAGAGAAAGAAACCTCGATTCCGTCAGTAGCGGTGAGCGAAAGCGGATGAGCCTAAACCTCTGACTACGTTACAGATCTGGATCGCTGTAGCAGAGGTGTTGTAGGACTTACGGGTGCAGTTCAGAATGCATCGAGGAGTTACAAAGATTAGTGGTAGTGGAATGGTTTTGGAACAGCCAACCAAAGAGGGTGATAGTCCCGTAGACGAAACTGCTAGTCCTCCTGTAAGTATCCTGAGTACCACGGGACACGTGTAATTTTGTGGGAAACCGCGGGGACCACCCCGCAAGGCTAAATACTTCCTAGTGACCGATAGTGGACAAGTACCGTGAGGGAAAGGTGAAAAGCACCGGGGAACCGGAGTGAAATAGAACCTGAAACCGTACGCTTACAAGGTATCAGAGCTTGGAAACGAGTGATGGTGTGCCTTTTGTAGAATGAGCCGGCGAGTTATTTTACGTTGCAAGCTTAAGAGAGAGAATCTCGAAGGCGAAGTGAAAGCGAGCATGAATAGTGCGTATAAGTAGCGTGGA